>JBGVTF010000046.1:0-15835 GCA_041862415.1 Anaerolineae bacterium
GCTGATCCCAAAGCAACAGCCAGCCAGGCTGGCCTCGCGCTGAGGGAATCCAAAACTGTGGATAAGTGGCCCAAAACTGGGGATAAGTGGCCCAAATTGGGGATAACTCTCCTCAAGCCCATCTCCCCGTATGCCGACTTTCGGGCCTCTTTATGCTTCCGACCCCGCAAACTCCCCCACATATCGAGTTGACCACAAAGACTTCCCCTACCCATTGTGCCGGGTACTTAAGAACTTACCCTCTCTCCCACCAACTTGAACCTATCCTTGTCCCTCCCTCGTCCCCAACTTGTCCACACCCCATTGTGCAAGCCCTATGCCAACATCATACAAATGCTCGCCCCTACCATACCCAGACCCACAACATCTAGGGGCATCTCATCACTTGAAATTGTTATCCACAGACTCCACAGCCCCTATGACTACTACTATTTAATACAGTACCAAGGATTAAGGTTACCACTTTCTCATCAGTGGAAGGCAATCCTATTCTCCAGGTCTCCCCAGGAAAACATGCAATCTGATAGGTTTATGGACAAGTAGGTGCAATCACAATTCTATCAGAAAGTGTTCGCACTGTCAACAGCCAAAAGGTGCAAAATCTGGCAATCTGTGGTATAATGTGTCCAAAGAATCATTTCTATCGGACCGAGCTCGCCAAATTTGCAGGAGAGCCGATCAATAAATGGAGGGAGAGTTCAATGGCTAGTGTAACCTATGAGCATGTCACCAAACGCTTCGGTGAGGTAGTGGCTGTCAGTGATCTGGACATCCAGATCGCTGACAAGGAGTTCCTGGTCCTGGTCGGCCCCTCCGGCTGCGGCAAATCCACCGCCTTGCGCTGCCTGGCCGGCCTGGAGGAGGTCACCAAGGGGACCATCATGATCGATGACCGCGTGGTCAACGATGTGGCCCCCAAAGACCGTGACATCGCCATGGTCTTTCAGAGCTACGCTCTTTACCCCCACATGTCCGTCTATGACAACATGGCCTTCGGCCTCAGGCTGCGCAAGACTCCCAAGGATGAGATTGACCGCCGGGTCAAGCAGGCAGCCGAGGACCTGGGCATCGAGATGCTGTTGGGCCGCAAGCCCAGACAACTCTCCGGTGGCCAGCGCCAGCGGGTGGCCGTGGGGCGGGCCATCGTGAGGGAGCCCAGGGTTTTCCTGATGGATGAGCCCCTCTCCAACTTGGACGCCAAGCTGCGGGTCGAGGCGCGGGCCATGATTTCCAGGCTGCACCATCGGCTGGAGACCACCTTCATCTATGTGACCCACGATCAGGTAGAGGCCATGACCATGGGCATGCGCATCGCCGTTTTGAGGGATGGTATCCTGCAACAGTTGGACACGCCTCAGAACCTGTATGACAAGCCGGACAACATCTTTGTGGCCGGTTTCATCGGCAGCCCGGCCATGAACTTCTTTGACGCCACCATGGTGGGGACCAGGGAGGAGACGTACGTGGACGGGGGCACCTTCAGGGTGAAACTGCCCCCAGAGAAGGCCCGATCTCTGGCCGACTATCTGGGCAAAGAAGTCATCTTTGGGGTAAGGCCTGCGGACATCCACGACCAGCGGTATGCGCCGCCGGGGATCACGGCTGCGCCGCTGACGGCCAAGGTGGACGTGACAGAATTGATGGGCAACGAGATCTTTGTCTACTTGCTGATAGGGCAAAAGAGCTTTATTGCGCGAGTTGACCCTCGCACACACGCTCGGGTTGGCCAGGACCTGGACGTCGTCATGAACATGGACAACGTCCACATTTTCGACCGGCAGACAGAGGGGGCTATCCGCTAGGCACTTCACGGGTTTGGAATGCAAATGCACAATTCTACTCACAATCCTGTGAATTGAGAGTTGTGCATTTGTGTTTGGGAAGGAGAAACTGTGGCTGACTTTGCGCTGATGCGCGAGCTGCAAATCGCTAACGACAGCAAAATCGTCATGCTGGTCATTGATGGCCTGGGAGGGTTGCCCGTGGAGCCGGGCGGGCCCACGGAACTGGAAGCAGCCCGGACCCCTAACCTGGACCACCTGGCTGCCGGGAGCCTATGCGGCCTGAGCGTACCTATCGGGCCGGGCATCACCCCTGGCAGCGGGCCAGCCCATCTGGCTCTCTTTGGCTATGACCCGCTTAAATACGAAATCGGACGGGGGGTGTTGGAGGCATTAGGCATCGGCTTCGACTTGCATGATGAAGACGTGGCCGCCCGGGGCAACTTTTGCACAGTGGATGAAAAGGGCCTCATCGCCGACCGGCGAGCGGGGCGCATCCCCACAGAAAAAAACGTGGAACTTTGCAACTTGCTCAGGGGCATCAAGCTGCCAGGTGTACAGGTCTTTGTTGAGACGGTCAAAGAATATCGCTTCGTCCTGGTCCTCCGAGGCGAGGGTCTGGAGGGAGAGCTGACAGAGACCGACCCACAGCAGTTAGGAGTGCCTCCGCTCCCTGTGGAGGCCCTTGTGCTGCAGGCGGAGCCGACGGCTCAGTTATTCAACCAGTGGATCGCCCAGGCCAGGGAGATATTGGCTGAGCAGCGCCCGGCCAATATGGTCACCCTGCGGGGCTTGGCCAAAAACCCGGGCCTGCCCAGCATGAAAGAGGTCTACGGCCTGCGCGCCGCGGCCATCGCCACCTATCCTATGTATCGCGGCGTGGCCAAGCTGGTGGGCATGGATGGGCTGGATACGGGAGAGACTTTGGAGGAAGAGGTTGAAACGCTCAAGGCCCACTTTGCGGATTACGATTTCTTCTTCATCCACGTCAAGAAGACCGACAGCGCCGGCGAGGACGGAGACTTTGAGCGCAAGGTCTCCATCATCGAACACGTGGACGAGTTGGTGCCAGCCCTCCTGGACCTGAAACCGGAGGTCCTCATCGTCACCGGCGACCACTCCACGCCGTCCCTCCTCAAGTTGCACAGTTGGCATCCGGTGCCCACTCTCCTTCACTCTCGCTATTGCCGTGCCGATCCAACCGACGAGTTCTCCGAGCGGGGATGCAGTCGGGGGGCTCTGGGGCGCTTCCCCGCCGTTGATCTGATGCCCATCGCCATGGCCAATGCCTTGCGTCTGACGAAATACGGGGCCTGATCAACTTTTCTTGAATTGTACAACGACGGATTAAAAAGCCAGGGCAGGTCGCGTCCAGGGGACGCGACCTGCCCTCGTATTTCCAGGTGCTGCGGATGAATAGGAGCTGCTACCTGCCTTTCTGCAACTCAATGTCAAATTCCAGAGGCGACTCAGTATCCTCCTCCACCAACAAGGTATCTTCGGCGATGCGCTTGTAGCCCCTGGCTCCGACAATGACGCTGTAGCTCTCACCCCGCACCAGGGGCCGGTCGAGCTGGAAGTAGCCCTGGGCATCGGCCTGGCCGGCGGCGTAGAACAGGTCTTCGCTTGGGTTGGCGTCGAAATCAGCCACGGTGGTGCCAGGGACCAGGGCCACGAAGGTGGCTCCCTTGATGCCACGTCCGGTGGCGGCGTCAACGATACGTCCTTGGATCCACACACCCTCGTCGGTCAATCGGGCTGGCAACGTCGAGCCCGGCTGGCCTATGGTGAAAGAGCCCTCCTGCATCTTCTCTCCCCCCACCCAGACCACCAGGCCATACGCACCGTCTGGCAGGCCTCCGCCGCTGTTATAGATGTTGAGCCAGCCGCTGCCGCTCTCTCCGCTGTCCCAAACGTCATCCTGGCTGAGGACCGCCTCCCCATCGAGATACCAGGTCCGTGACCAGGCCAGATCGTCCTCCATGCCCTCAAATTGGTAGACAGCGTATACCTCCGAGACACCGCTGGCAAAAGTATCGGCCGCCCCAATGGGGTTGTAGTTGCTGTCCACGTCCGTGGCAAAGGTGAACTCGCTCCACACGGCACCTCCCGCGCCACCGGTAGTGGTGAGGGTGGTCTTGCGCTTCGCCAGAGCGACCGGCTGTCCGGGTTCGGTCACCTGCGCCTTGCGGATCAGTTCATAGGCCAGGTTGATGGGGCGCTCCAGGCTGATGCGGGCCGCCGACTGGGGGTCGCTGCTGCCCGCCGTGTGGACGCCGATGAGCTCCCCCGCCTCATTGATGACCATACCGCCGCTGTTGCCTGGGCCGGTGAGAGCGTCAGTCTTGATCCAGACCTTCACTCCTCCCTCGCTGACGAACCCAGCCACAATACCCTCGGTGTAGGTCAGCGAGACTACCTCATCCACGATGCCCACGCCGGGGAAGCCGATAGAGATGATGTCGTCCCCAAAGCCCAGGGTGTCAGAGTCGCCAAAAGGTATGTAGGCAAGATTGAGATTACTGGGAAGCGAATCGCCATCCAGATAGGAGACAACGCGAACGACGGCCAGGTCAAGGCTGGGGTCGCTGACGACCACCTGGGCGTAGAAACGGGGGATGGACGGTTCAGTGGGGTCTTCGATGACGCCGATGCCTACCATCCCATCCTGGCGGTGAAGCTCTCCCGTGTCAGGGTCGCCGACCACGTGGAAATTGGTCAGGATGAGGCCATCGGCGGAGATAAAAGTGCCCGAACCGGCACCCATCATCTCCCCATCCTGGTCGAGGATGGCGACAAAAGCCGCCGAGGCCAGGGCCCGGTCACGGGCTTGCTTCTCGATGGCCAGGGCAGTCTGGCTCGACCCCAGGGAAAGGGCAGCCAGCAGGATAACGACAACTAAAATCACACGGCTTATCTTTTTCATGTTTCCATTCCTTTAAGTTCAAGGTAACGGGTCAACATGGATCGTAGGGCAAGATGCCATCTTGCCCCACTCGTTGACCCTCACTTCAGGCTGACGCTTTCCAGGATGGTGGCCAGAGTGTCCTTCTCCTGGGCAAAGACGTTGGCGTCGGCCGCGTAGGTAAAGATGTACACCTGGTCGCCCTTGACGGTGACGGTATCCACCGCCTGCACTATCACCGGCAGGGAGGGGGCGGTCGCCCAGCCCACTCTCGGGCTGTCCACGTAAGCGTACTCGATAGCCAGGGCCTCCTGGCCCATCAGAGTCGTTGCCCTGGCAGACAGAGCGTTGTACTCCTTCAGTTCTTTGTTCCTGCGCATGACGAGACGGTTGGCAGCGGCGTTGAGGCCGGTGACCTGGCCCAGAGGCTTCACCGAGGCGTCAACCCCCTCGACCTTGAAGACGTACTCCTGCTCTTCCGTCTCCTCCAGAGGTTCCACACGTGCACTGAAAGTGGTTTTGAAAGTGGAAGAAGAATCTGGATCGGTTGCGGTGAACAGGGCTTCTTCGTCCTTCCCCAGCAGCCAGTCAACCGGGTAACGCACCGACAGGGTCTCGCTGACAAAGGTGGCCGTTTGCCCCTGGATGGACACTTTCAGAACCCAGCCAGCTATCAAGGCCAGGATGACCAGGCCGATGACCAGCCATTCGCTCAGGCCCTCTCCCCGCAGCCGGGCCTGAGGTTTTGCAGTCGCTACAGTTTGCATTTCTTGTTCCCCTTTCGTTATCAGGCCCCTTCGGCCAGGGTCTCGCGATTGGCGCTACGTATCAGGAAGAAAACAACAGCAAAAGTGGCCACGGCGATGACGACCGCCGCAATCATGCCGTTCCAGGGGTTAAACTCGATACCCCGTCTGGTGGCCACGTCCTGCACGTAGAAGAAAAGCCCGTTGAGGACGGCGGCCAGGGTCAGGCCAAGCGGCAGGTACCAGGGTCCTTTGTCCTCGAATTTGGCCTGGCCCAGGAAATAACCCATCACGCCAGCAAAGCTGGCATGGGCCAGAGCGATGATGGCGATGCGGATAGCGCCCACGCCCAGGGCCACGCCGTTGTTATCCACCACGTAGTGGAAGTTGAGCATGGTGGCAAAGCCCAGGCCAGCGGCTGTTGCGTAGACTACGCCGTCCACGCGCTCGTCAAATTCAGCGCTGGGATAGACAGTGTAGCGCACGGCGGCGTATTTGAGGAACTCTTCGGTGAAGCCGATGATGAGGATGGACCCCAGGATGTACGCCCACGTGCTCCTGTAGAGCCAGTCTCGCACCTGAAAGAGCTCTTCGATGACGGGCAGGGCCACCGCGCTGGCGAGCAGCGCTCCCAGGATGAAGACGCCTAACACGTAGCGTTTGGGCTCAGGTTCCAGGCGATCCTGCTGGTAGAAAAACACCAGCCAGATCAAGGCCGGGATCACGGCCAGGACAATGCCGGCCAGGATCAGGGGCGTACCCTCCAAAGTGGTGGGCAGGCGTGGGGCCATCACGGCCACCAGGGCCACAAAGACCACCAGGGCCACCACTTCGATGACCCCGGCTTGCCAGAGGCCACGGCGGTCTCGAGTCACCCTGGCATAGTGCTCGTCGCAATAACATCGCCCACCCAACATCCTGGCTTCGTCTCCCAACTGAATGTGGCAGACACAACAGATCTTAGTGCTCATTGAGCCAGGTCTCCTTTTCTATCTATGGTGGGAGCGTTCGGGAACCTTCGTCTGGTAATTCAATGCGGGATATTATACAGGATTGTGGTCCAAAAGTCCAGACCCCATTTAGAATTGACGGTTGTGGTCTGAGCAAAGCTCCAGCAGCCACTCCGCCCATTCCTCCACCCCTTCCCCGGTTTTGCACGAGACCTGGAAGATACGCACGTCGGCATTGAGGCCCATCACCACCTGGCCAAAGGCCCTCAAGTCAAAGTCCAGGTAGGGCAGGAGGTCGGTCTTGTTGATGACGAGGGCGTCTACCTGGGTGAACATGGCCGGGTATTTGTAGGGCTTGTCGTCGCCTTCGGGTATGCTGGCGATCATGACCTGGGCGTGCTCCCCCAGGCGGAACCCCGTGGGACAAATCAGGTTGCCCACGTTCTCGACGAACAGCAAGTCAATGTCATCCAGAGGCAGGCCCGCTAAAGCCTGTCGGATCATGGGCGCGTCCAGGTGGCAGGTGCCGCCGGTGTTGATCTGGACGACGGGCACCCCGGTCGCCGCTACCTTGTCGGCGTCAACCCTGGAGGCAATGTCCCCTTCGATGACGCCCAGCCGCAGCTTGCCCTGAAGCGCTTCGATGGTGCGCAGGATCAGGCTGGTCTTGCCTGCCCCCGGAGAAGCCATCAGGTTGATGGCAAAGATACCCTTCTCATCAAAGGCACGCCGGTTATCGGCGGCTATCTGGTCGTTGGCACTCAATATCTCTTCAACGATGTTGACTTTCATGTCCCCTTCCTTTAGAAACTGCACCGCATCATCAACCAGGACCCCATTATATCACGTCATCACCTTCTGTAGCAAATAGCCGCGGGCGAGAGCCAAGAGTGCCAAGGAGATGAGTTGGGCCTCAAGGTGAGCAGGCATCCTCGTTGCTGGCGGGGGCTGTCAACGGATTCAAGCCAGGATCAAACGGGAGCCGTCTCGTCTGAAGGGTGACCATCCGTTCAATCCGTTACAGAAATCCGTTGACAGCGTCCCCCCAAGTCTCTGATGCAAAAGGGGTTGCTTTTTGCGTCGGAATAAGATATAATGAGTACAACCACGTTAATTTCTGAAAGGAGGCCGAGTGATGACTCTACCATTGGAATGGGACTCACGCCTGGATGCCCTGGGCGTCAAGCTGGTCCGCGCCCAACCTGTGGTGGGCGAGACGTGTTACCGTCTCGTCAAGGCCAAATGGCTCAGCGAAGCCGAAGCTGGGGGACGGCACCACATCTATGTGAATGTAATGGACGAGCAAGGCAAGCGCATCCTTGGACAGCGGGTGATCGTGGGCTACGATGCCCAGACCATCTTCCTGATCACCGAGGACAAACCGTATCCCGAGCTGTCCTGCAACTTTCCGATGTACGCGATTCTCGGTACGTACCGCTGCCAGGTAGAAGGTGTCTCGGACGTCGTCACTGGCATGGGCATGGGTTCGGCGGAACTGCCCGGCTACAAGCTACACACCTGTTTCGAGCTGACCTTCCAGCGAGAGAAAGCCGAGGCAGAGCAACCAGAGGAGCCAGAAGAACCAGAAGAGGAGCGGCCGCCCTTCGACTTCCACTATGTCCTTCTTGGTCAGACGGCCGAGAGCATAGTGCCCTGGGCCTGGATCGAGGCCCTGCGGTCCTACCTGCAGCGCTTCAGGGTCACGGTGGGCTTTTCCCACGATCACGCTATGATGGCCGACAATACCAAATCGCGTCACGTCACCATCATTGGCAGTCCCGACGCGCCGGTGCCCGTATCGCAGGAAGCAGAGGAGATCATACGGGCCAGTGGGGCCGAAGTGGATAGGGTGCCGGGCACCACAGCCGCTGAGATCAAAGCAAAGATGGACCGGCGAGCCGCCACCGGGAAACGATTTGGGTAGCAGAACCACGACCACGAAACAAAGAGGGAGTGTAACCATGGAAATGGGACCAAAAGCTTCTACGTGCGCCTGGTGCGGCAAGGTGCTACAGGGCCTTGACACCATGTGGCTGGTGAACGCACGAACTGTAGCAGACGTGCCGGAACGTGAAGGAAGATACGTGTCACTTACCCTGGCGAAAAGCGGCAGAACCATCACCGGTTTTTTCGTCACTTCAGACTCGGCGTTCAAGCGGGAAAAAGGCATTGACGTGATCTTTGCAACCTGTGACCAAAACTGCAATTCGGCCTTGAAAGCGGCCGTCCGAGAGGAAGCAGCCGATTTGGGATTGGTAATAATAAGCTGAGCCTCGTGTGAGGCTACCCGGGAGGACGTGCGCGGAGAGCACGTCGGCGAGGACCAAAGCCATGAGCGAAACCGACCTGCAAGTCGGCGGTGGCTACACCTACCAGTGGGAGTGCGCCATCCTGCTGGCCCTCAACTACTTCTTCGAGCCCGTGCGCTACAACCCCACCCTCTTCGACCTGGTCAGCGACTTCCTGGGGAAGGTAGACGAAATCCACCTGGAGGGGGAGGACAGGGAGGGGGGCGTTGACCTGGAAGACATCAACCTGGTCGGCGGTGACCGGCGCATCCTCGTCCAGGTCAAGACCAAGCAGGCCGAGGGGAAGCTCTGGACGCCCACCGACCGCTCGCTCCTCAAGGCGCTCTACAGGTTGTTAGCGGCCACCTGGCCCCACGGATGAGCCTCTGAGAGGCCGCCGTCCGCCTCTTTGCGGGAGGCTGGGGCGCTGCACCCACCACCCTCTGCTTGACACGATCCCCCTTTAAGTCGACCGCTCCACAGGGCGACCAGGGGCCGTTTCAGCGTCGAGTCAGGCTTCTTCGCCAGGAAAGCGGCATGGCAGGCCCTGGGGCGTCTGGCGGTATCGCCACAGAGCCACGACCACAAAACAGAACGAGGAGTGTAATCACAGAGATGAGACCAGAAGCTTCTACCTGCGCCTGGTGCGAGAAGGTGCTAAAAGGCCCTGAGACTACGTGGCTGGTGAACGCACGAGCGGTGGTAGATGTGCCAGAACGGGAGGGAAAGTTCGTGCCACTTACACTCGCAAAGAGTGGCAGAACCATCACCGGCTTTTTCGTCACTTCAGACTCACCGGCCAAGCAGGCAGGTATCGACGTGATCTTTTCAACTTGTAGCCAGGAATGCGCTTCGGCCTTGAAAGCGGCCGTCCGGGAGGAACCAGACGATTTGGGGCTGGTCATCATCTAGGCCTAAGTGCGAGGTTGTCCGCTGATAAGAGTGGGACCGGCCAGGATGATGTGGTCACCACCGGCCAGAGCGACGTGGCCCCGAAGCGGGCCGGCCGAGGGCGTCACCTGGAACCTATACGGTTGTGATCATAACCTGTTAGACCCGTCCACATCGCTTAGCCGTGGCCACGGGCGTTGACGGCGTAGCAAAAAGCCGCCTCGGTTGGGGCGGCTTGCAATAACCGGTGAGAGTTGCCTAAGGGCTGGATACCCTTCTAGGTGAAGCTAACCCGCAGTGTGAGCCGACCCAGTTGCAGATCGTCGCCGCTCTTTAGCGCCTGAGAGATACGGGGTCTCAGCCTTTCACAGTTCAGGAAAGTTCCATTCGTGCTACCCAGGTCTTCGATGAAAACCCCGTTTCCCCGTCTGGCGATCCTGGCGTGGCGACGCGAAACTCCTTTCTCCAGCCCACCATCTTTGCTCAAGTCAACGTCCGGAAGGCTGGCGCTGGCCCCGTCCACACGTCCAATGCTCACCTCTTTTGTAAGAGGCACTTCCACATCGCGTCCGCTTTCTGGTATCGTCAGCTTGAGAATCAAGGGCGAAGTGACATCCGTGTCTTCTCTTTCCATCCCGGCCACCTCAGCGGCGGCCAGGGGGGCCGTTACTGCCCCATTGCCTGCCAGAAGATAGGCTCCACACTCGTCACAGTGGAGAGTATCCTCTGGATGTTTCTTCCGACAAATCGGACACTTGACCATGTCTCCCCTCCTTAGGCAAGATTGATAGATGTTCAATGCTACGATTATAGCTCATCAGATACAAAAAAACATCCTCCCTAGGGAGGATGTTTGGGTGGTGTCTTTGCGGATCAGGGGAGTAGGCCTGGGGGGTATGAGTCTACTCCTGTTGCGGAAAAGGGACACATAGTCTTGGGCCGAAGCCCGATGGGGTGGCCGTCGTCGTGGCGGGTGAAAGCAGGGGCGCAGGAAGCGCTTGGAGCCTGCTATGTGGCCTCCTGGCGGTTACTACGATCGGATCCTCATCGGCTAGCAGATGACAGCTTTGCAGGGCACACCATGCGCTTATCAGCGTGCCTAACCCATTATGGCCAACCCCTCACCTCGATATGGGTTTCCTCTATGCTCTTCGGCAGACTGCGCTGCTATTCCGCATCCTTTGTTGAAAGGAATCGCGTGACTTTCGTCCCACACGCTGGACAAGTCCCCTTGGCTATTGGCCGGCCTTTTGACGTCTTCTCGACGGTGCCGTCCTTGACTGTCCGCTTCTTGCGACACTTGATGCAGTAACCTTCGAATTCCATTGCGAGACCTCCTTTTGCTCAGATTCTGAACAGGTGGAACCTCTGCCTTACCTTTGGACTGGATGGCTGGCGCACTAACGTACCTACTTTGCCGGGGGAATATCGGCGACTACAAAGCCGCTCTCCTGCTTGACGCGGAAAGCGGCTCCTGGTATACTATCAGAGCCTGGCCTTCCTGGGTGAAGAACGAAGGGCCTACCGCCCTCCACGCGGTTGGTCCTTTCTATTTCCCCTCGGCCACATCGCTCTAAGGGTTGGTAGGTATTATATCACGTGTGGGGAGATAGTGCAAGGTAGCTGAAGCAGCTCCTTGGCTTCCTTTCAAGGCGATTCTCAGCCTCCGCTTTCTCCTTTCTCTCCAAAGCAGTAGCCGGCGTCTCGCACCGTTTGCACCAGGCCCCGCCTATCTTCCCCCAGGGCCTTCCTTACCCAGCAGACGTGCACCTGCAGAGTGCGAGTGTCGCCTACATAGTCCGTCTCCCAGATTTGACGCATCAATACCCGCTTGCTGAGCAACTGCCCCGGGTGAGCCATCATGTAGGCCAGGAGCCGAGCGGTCATAGGCGTCAAGTGCTCTTGGCGACCGTCTACGATAAGAGTACGGTGGCCGGGATATAGAAAGAAGTCCTCGTATCCCACCTCGTCCCCTTCGGCCCGCCATTCCAGTTGCTGCGCCATCCGCTCCAGTTTGCGCCGGCGAACTCTCGTCTCCCCCACCTGATACCAGCCACCGCCGCAATATCGAACCTCCGGGCACCCTCCATCGTTGACTTTCTCGTAGGCTCGGCGATAACGCTCTACAAGCTCATTCATTCCACACTCCACCGGGCTGTCCTCAATCGGTCACGGCTGCGGCCCCACCAACAATCCACTTGGCCAGCGCCCTGGACGTCATTCAGAAGACGCATCTGTTATTATACCACAGCTACCCCTCCTTGGGGGTGGAGATTGAGTAGAGATTCGGTGGAGGTTTTGTTGAGACCGTGATCCCTCTCGCCTCCCTGAGGTTCCTCCAGAATGGCTTATGCAGGAAACTTCTCTCGTCCAGTGCGCAAAGCTGTTCGAACATCGGCTTGGTGACAGTGAATGCAAGCAACTCTGGTGGCAGGTACTGACGCATCGCGATATCCGTTGCACCAATCATCCCTTGCGCAACACGTAAGTCCTTAAACAAGGGTACTAACTGCATGCACCCCGATCCAAATGGGGCCATCACTGGCGACGGATCACTTGGCGCACTGTTGTATTGAGCACCCAGCATCAGCACGCCCAGTTGGTCAGGATTTACATAGAATGTCACGCTCTTAAGATACTCGTGCTGATCCTCCCGCAGCGGACCGATGAGAATGTGAGCGTGTTCCTGCTTGTACCCCTTCCGATAATCCAACCATTGCTTCATCAGCTCATGGGATGATTTCAGTCCTTCATCATCCACAAGGAACCTGACATAGTCCTCTCGCGACCTTGTGACCACATCGCAAAGCCAGTGACCGGCTCCGCCGCAGCCAGGGTTGTCCTTCGTAATGTGAAGCGTCCTTCCGCGAAGCCACTGTTTGTAAAAGGCGAAAACGCACGCAAGCTTGCCTGGTTTGGGCTCTACCAACGGCTCGAATGGTTTCGTATCGGGTGCATCATAGAACCCTATGAGAGGAACTTTCAGTCCAATCTTCTCAAGCAGGTTTGTCGGATCAGGTTGCACAAGTACCTCCTATAACTTTTTGATAAAGTCCAACCACTGTATCCGCTATATTTTTGATCCACACAACATATCAGGCCCTTTTTCGTTTAACTTTTAAAAGTTTAGCCACTGTATCTGGGCCAAACACCATATCCACAATCCCCATAACAAAAACGAAAGCAAACAAGATAAACCAGAGCCCGCCACCCAGCGTAACCAGCGTATGTCTCAATAGGCCAAACCCCCAAACCGTCAGCGACTCATCAGTGGGAGTATTGAGATAGTCGTTGATCCGGGTGCTAGTTAGGTCTGCAGATGACCTGGTTTCATCGTAGCCTTTCAAAACAATCTCACCCGAGGCACTAACCAATACGACCCTATAAACAGAAACGGTGTACTCATCTCCATCCTCATCTTCCCTAGTTTGGGTCTCCTGCTTGACGTAAGCTTCCTTCAAGTGAGAGGTTGGGATTTCCCGCACAGGTATCACCCAGGCGATACGCTCTTGAAGCTGACAATCAGCTTGCTTCGTTTCCACATAGCGGCAGGTGAGGATTGACAATGGCTGCAAGTACAAAATCGCTATGCCACCAACACTCAACGCCAGGAGCAACACCAGAACCAGAATTTGGGCAACGCGAAACATCAACCTACCGATAGGTCGAATATTTATCCCACATTTTTGGCAATCATTTCTGTCATTAGGATTTTCGGTTCTACATCTCGGGCAAGTTACTGTTGCTATTTCCTTTACCTCCGTGCATATTTGTTTGGGTGCGGGTGCGCCAGCCCGTTACTAAAACTGAAAGACACCGCTGCCGCCGGGACACCTGAATTTGCGGGCGACAGCGCGTCCACGTAAGCGGTGGGTCAGGCCACCTTTGGCCCTAACGAACAGCTACCTAATCAAGTAGCCTCTTCTCACCAGTGAGTGCTTGTATCTCGGTAATATCCTGCGATGCCTCCAGACAACCCAGGTAGGTGCCATCCGAATCCCGTAAGGCATAGTATTCAATGAGCATCTTCCTCGATTCACCACCAGGGCCAATTTCCAGATCAATCCAAAAGCGGGCGCTATCTCTGCTGCCTGCTTTCATTTCCTGTAAGATCCGTTCTACCTTGTCCAGGCTCTTTGGCGGGTGGCAGTTACGGACATCCCGGCCAACCACACCGACTGGTCGCTTGAACGTTCTGCTTTCGTGCTTGTTCCAGGCTAACACCTTGTCATTCTCATCAACGACGGAGAATTCAATAGGTAGCGTCTCAAGCAGAGCTTCCAGTACAGTTTCGGGTAGTTTCCCAATCATTTTCATTCCCTCCCCTTTAACCATTTTCAGCAACTTGTCTTTGTGGGCTACGCCACAGACTGAACCGTTGGCGGCGCCTAATCCCCTTCATACGGAAACGCCCCCAACCCCAAAACGCCCTTGACCAGGCGGGCACCCCGTGCTAGAATACACTACCTGACCGGGTGCCATCTCACCTGGCAGGACTTCCCCTCGTCGCAGCGAGGGGCTTTTCATGGGCTTAATTATACCACAGCCTACCCCCTCTGCAACTGCCTTGACAATGTGCAGAAGCTTGTCCTTGCGCAAGGGCACCTCTGTTAGCCACAAGGGGGTACCTAGCCTGCCAACAAGCTACCTACCAGAAACCCCACACCAGCGCCGATAATTGCCAAAACGATTTCTAGGAGACAGCCCGGTATACAGCCCATAGGATCTTCAACAACTTCCCACAAGTCGCCTCCTACGTAATGATAACTCCCACCTGCTATGGCTGCAGCAACTATGTAACCCAGCAGACCGCCTACGATTATTCCGATTAGTTGTTCAACGCTTTCAATACTCATTATCTACCTCTCTACCGCTCTTTGCTCCGCTGTGGGGTTTCAACCTCGGACTTGTTGGCTGTTAGGGGTTCGTATTTTCGCATACAATAGTTGGTCAATTATCTTGCCGTCCTTAATTACGCTGCATCTCATCCGCCCTTCCAATGCGAAACCCGCTTTCTCCAACACACGAAATGAGGCTTCATTGTTGGCATACGGCTCCGCATAAATACGTACCAGACCAAACTGCTCGAAGACATACTCGGTGAACTTGATGACCGTCTCAGTCATGATACCTTGGCCCCAATATGGCTCTCCCAGCCAATATCCCAGCTCAGCCGTCAATCGGTGAACATCCTCCTTGATCCCAATTCCAATTCCACCAATGGCTTCCTGGGGTGTCGCAACCGCACAAAACGTCACCGGGCTTTGTGCACTGGCTCTTTCAAGAAATGACCGGGCGTGTTCTCTTGTGTAAGGATACGGAAAACCGTCCCGCATGTTGATCCATATCTTGCGGTTATTGGCATATTTCACCAATGCGTCAACATCTTGGATACTCCACGGTCGTATCATTCCAAAAGTTGTTGGTATGGGTACCATGCTCTATTGCTCCCTGAAACACATGGCGCTGGCATAGGCCGCCCATGGGAAGCGACCCGAGCCGCCCGCCCAAGCCACCCTGCTGACCATAACTTGGGCGGCGCACCCTTTTCAACACAAGTCATCGGTGAGAGACACTTTTCATCAGTTGCGACGTATACGCCGCAAGGATTTTTCCACGAGCTCGATAACGTCCCTGTCGCTTAATCCTTTTGGCGATTCATTGCCGTATCCGCCTCGTTCGTAGACCTCTCGGGGAGAGACGCCCTTGAAGACAGGCTGCCATTCCAGTTGATCAAGTATTTCCTCCAGGTCGTGCTTGATGGTGCAAAGGGCGAAATTCAGAACAAGTGCGCCCTCCAGTCTGTTCTTGAATGGCCCTCGACGCTGCACCCATTCCCCGCAGAATTCCTCGGCCAAGGCCATGATCTCACTATGAAAGTTGAAGGTGCCGTCTTGATGAAACATCTCATCCCCCGGTAACATCAGAATTGGGCCGGTTTGGCGTGGCCGCACAGCGGTTGCGAGCTGAGGCGCGCCGCGGACTGGGCACCGAACCCTCCACTCATCCCCTCCCAGCCGGCCAAGCGCCCGCGGCTGCGCCGCGGAGCAGCCGCGTCGCCTCCAGTGGGTGATTAGTCATTCCGCAACACCTGCCGCGTCGTTCTTTCAGCAAGTCGCTGACAGAGTCAGCCACTTGGTAGGCGCGCTCATCTCTTTGCGTCAGCCCTGATAAACGGCTGCTCAACTTCAAGCGATATCAAAGGCGCATAGCAGCGCGGCTTTCTGTATGCGTTGCCCCACACTTCTCGCTCGCGCCATGCCCTGATCGTCGC
>JBGVTF010000047.1:0-39303 GCA_041862415.1 Anaerolineae bacterium
GTGAGGCTGCCTGCCCTATGGACATCCCTCTGACCAGGTTATACGCTCTGGTGCGGGAGACGGTCAAGGAGCTATTCGGATACGAGGCGGGCGCGGACGTGGCTGAGCCATCGCCGCTGGCGACGACCCTGGAGGAAACGCCGATCCTTGAGGTTAGTGAATGAGCAACTGGCACTGTTGCGCTCCTGTGCCGCAATAATGGCGACAGGTGGGTAGTTGGGCGGCCCGCTGAAGTGAGGCAAGCATTGATGTCCATCAACATTCAAGAAATAAGCGCTGACCAATTCCCCCGCTACGATGCGATACCGAATTGGTTCAAGGTAGAGTCTGTGTTTCGTGTTGAGGTAATTGACGGGGGACTTGGCTTTAGGCTCGTTGAAGAACAAGTTTCAGAGCCCTTCATCAGGGACTACAACAGTCACAACGATGATAATCCGACCAGTTGGTCAGTCAGTTTTGACATTAGCCAGTGGGGAATCTTCCTGGCCACCGATGATAAAAATCGGCCTGTAGGTGGCGCCACAGTCGCGATTGACGCGCCGGTCTATCCGATGGATCGATTCCAGCGCAAGGATCTCGCCGTGCTATGGGACATTCGCGTCCATCCCGATCATAGAGAACAAGGCATTGGCTCAAAGCTATTCAAATACGGGGCTGATTGGTCACGACGTAAGGGATATGGGCAACTGGGTATGGAAACAGACAGCACCAATGTACCAGCCTGTCGATTCTATCTCCAACAAGGATGCGAACTGGGCGCAATCCACCGATTTGGGTATGTCGGGATCCTAGAAGTTGCAGACAATGCTATGCTTCTCTGGTATCTTGACTTGTGAGGATCGCATAGTACAGGGAAGAGGCCGCCCACCATCCGCTGTAGCCGACTGCGCTATCACACGCCGGATTCGAGGCTGGTTTCATTCTTGAGGTTTGTCTTTCTCACTGAATGATTTGCGATATGGATGGCCTGCTGGTTTCGCTCGCTTTGTCCTTGAAGCGCGCAATCCAAACACCGATCTTGACGATAGTAAGATTCATTCACGGAGCACATCTTGGGATGTGCATTGCGAAAGATTTGGGCGCACTACCAAAGGTCGAGAAGGGTATTACTACGGCTAACACTCGCCCTGCGACCATACTGACGCACGGCGCAAGGCTCAACCGCCTAGCGAAGTTGCTTTCTGGGAGAGTCAGGATGGCGGACACAATAAGTGAGATTGCCAGTCAATACAATTTGTTTCTCTGCGTCGAGTGCGGAAAGTGTGTGGCAGCCTGCCCTATGACGGAGATCTTCAAGGACTTCTCTTATGAGATATCTCCGCGGGGGATGATCGAGAAGACCCTGATGGATTTTGATGTCCTGACGGACATCGGCATCTGGTTTTGTCTGACCTGCGACGTTTGCACCGAGATATGTCCGGCTGGCGTCAGGTATCGGGATTTCGTCGAGGGAGTGCGGCAACTGGCCCTTCGGGAGGGCCTCACTGAGCATGGCCTCTTCTGTCAGCGCTGTGGCGGGTTCTTTCTACCCAGGCACACTCTTGAGTACATCAGTGAGCAGTTGGAAGACGGAACTGTTCCCGACGAATACCTCACCTTCTGCCCCAGGTGCCGGAAGTACGATTTCGGGCGGAAGGTGAAGGAGGCTATACCTGACAGACGAAAGGCGCTCCTCAAGCGCGTGGTAGACTTTTGAGAAAGGTGCTGCGACAAGGAGAATCGGATGATGAGAGTAAATTTGAAAATCCTCGGCTTGCCAACGTTGTCCAAGGTGATGGGCAAGAAAGAGTTGGACGCAAACTTTGAAGGGAAGACGGTCAGCGATCTGATAGGCTACATCGTCAAACGCTACGGCCGCAAGGCTGAGGAAGCCCTTCTCGACGAAGAGGGCAAGCTGGACATAACGATTCAGGTTTTGCTCAACGGCCGAGAATGGATCACCCACGACCGTCTGGACACCGTCCTGAAGGATGGTGACAGCATAGCCCTCATGCTCATGGTAGCCGGTGGATAGTTGCCCCGGCTTTTTAATTTCCCCTTCCTCAGGCTGCTGACTCTCGGTTCGTAACCTCAACACCTCCACAATCATTTCAACAAGACCGGGGCCAAGCCCTTTGGATGGACGTACACCGCCCTTGACCGCCTAAAGCGGTGGCTCATTTCCGCCGAGATGTACTGGGACAAGTTGCCAATTTGTCCCACAACCAGGCTCCACAGTCTGAACTCGCGATGCTAAGTTGTATAGGTACCCTTTTGAAATTTCGGAGGGGTGAAGATTGACCACTAAGCCGGTTTGTGCTAAAATGTAAGACACACTAATGGAGAAGCTTTATGCTTGATCTGGGCATCGTCATCGTCAACTACAGAACGTGTGACCTGTTGCGAGAGTGCCTGCAGTCAATCTACGAGGGTCGAGGCGATTTCAGTTTCCAGGTTTGCGTCGTTGACAACTGCTCTCAAGACGGGAGTTGTGCCATGGTGGGGGAAGAGTTCCCCCATGTGCAACTTATCGAGAGCGCGATCAATGGCGGCTATGCCTACGCCAACAACCTCGGTCTGAGAGCCTTCGGCTTTGCGCAGACCAGTGATGAGAGGTTTTCAGAATCAACGCCCAGATATGCTTTGCTTCTCAACCCCGACACGCTCTTGCCTCCCTCGGCCCTGCAAGAGATGCTGAATTTCATGGAGACGCACCCGGAAGTCGGAGTTGCAGGCCCGCGGCTGGTTCTGGCCGATGGCGGCCTCGATCTGGCCTGCCGGCGCAGTTTCCCTTCACCAGCGGTCTCTTTCTATCGCATGGTTGGCCTGAGCAAGCTCTTCCCCAGGAGCAGGCGTTTCGGGCGCTACAATCTGACTTACCTCGACCCCGATGAAGTGGCCGAAGTAGACTCGGTAGTGGGGGCTTTCATGCTGGTGCGGGCTGAGGCCCTGAAGCAGGTCGGGCTCTTGGACGAGAATTTCTTCATGTACGGCGAGGACTTGGATTGGGCCTATCGCATCAAAGAAGCGGGCTGGAAGGTCTACTATAACCCTCAGGTAACGGTTTTGCACTACAAGCGGGCAGCCAGCCGACACAGCCGTAAGGCCAATTACGAGTTCTATCGAGCTATGCACATCTTTTATCGCAAGCATTACGCGGCCACGACACCCTTCTGGCTGCACTGGTTGATTCTGGGCGGCATTGCCCTGCGGGGAGGGCTGGCTGCGCTGTCCAGCCGATTGCTCCGTGGCTCTAAGAATGAAAAGTTCTCGGAGGCTGTGGGATGAAACGAAAGATAAATCTACTTCTCGCTGTCTCTCTGGTGGCCATTGATGGGCTGATGACAACCCTGGCCTTCTTCCTGGCCTACTGGCTGCGTCTGTGGATCAACATTCCCTCGCCCCCTGTCGACATCCAGCCTTTTCACAATTACCTGGGCATGATGGCCATCCAGGTGCTGACCATGCTGACCGTCTTTTTCTTCTCCAAGCTGTATCACCTGAAGCGCGGCCTCTCGCGCCTGGATGAATTCTCCGGCATTTTTGCTGCCTCCTCCATCGGCAACATCATGTCTATTGCTTTCGCCTCGCTGCTCTTCAAGAACAGTTCCCTCGAACTGGACTATTCGCGCGGCATGGTCGTTTACGCCTGGCTTTTGACTATCGTCCTTGTTTTCCTGGGGCGTGTCCTTCACAATGCCATACGCTTCAGTCTGCGCTCGCGGGGTGTGGCCACGGATAGAGTACTCATCGTTGGCACAGGTGAAGTAGGGCAAATTATCTTGCACAAAATTCGTAATTCGCCGAGACTGGGCTACGAGGTGGTGGGTTTCGTTGACGGTGCTTCTGTCCAAAGGGAAGTGATGGACGTTCCCATCCTGGGTGACGTTGACGACATTCCTTCCATTATTGATGCTTATGAGATTGATGAGGTTATCATAGGCCTACCGGAGGCATCCCACCAGGAGATTCTGACCGTCATCTCCCGTTGTGAGAGGGAAAAAGTCAGCATCAAGGTGTTCCCTGACGTCTTCCAGATCATGGCTTCGGAGGTCAGCATCGGCGAACTAGGTGGCCTCCCCCTTCTGACCATCAGAGACATTGCTCTCAGGGGCTGGAAACTTACCCTCAAGCGAGCTGTTGACCTCATTGGCAGCGCTGTGGGTTTGGTAGTCCTTTCTCCGTTGATGACGCTGGTCGCTCTCCTGGTCAAGCTGGATTCCCCCGGCCCCGTATTCTACGTTCAGGAACGTATGGGACTAGATGCCAGACCCTTCTGGATGTTCAAGTTCAGGTCTATGTGGGAAGGTGCTGAAGCCAAGACTGGCCCCGTTTGGGCTACCAAAGATGATCCTCGGCGCACCAAGATAGGAGCCCTCATCCGCCGTTTCTCCATTGACGAGCTACCTCAGTTTATCAATGTGCTTCTGGGTGAGATGAGCCTGGTGGGGCCAAGGCCGGAGCGTCCCGTCTTTGTGGAGCAGTTCCGACAAAGCATCCCTCGCTACATGGATCGGCACCGGGAGAAGGCGGGCATCACCGGTTGGGCCCAGGTCAATGGGCTGCGTGGCGATACTTCCATTGCCGAGCGAACCAAGTACGACCTGTGGTACACAGAGAACTGGTCCCTTCTCCTGGACTTCAAGATCATCCTAAGAACCCTCATTCATGTCTTTGTCGATCGCAGTGCTTCGTGAGGCTCAATTCCTCGCGCCTGTTTCCCCTGGAAGGAATTGAGGCTGCCCTGGCGCAGCTATCTTCGGTGAAGGCAACTGGGGTTAAGGGTGAAGCGATGAGTTGCCCAACAGGGCCACTCACGAGTGTGGGTGGCTTTTTAATTTCTGGATATTGTAAATAGCCTGTGATTGTGATATAATAAAGTCAGAATTCGCCCGGTGATTAAAGACAGAGGAGAGCTACATGTATACTAGAGAGGCAATGGCTATCCGTAGCAAGATACTGGGTGTCCTGCTGCGCAACGCCCGTATCAAAGCTGGAAAGAGCCAGAAAGATTGTGCTGCGGTGCTAGGTTGCTCACCCGATATGATCTCCCGGTTTGAGTATGGCCGTAAGGATATCACTTTGCCCCAGTTGGAGGTGCTAGCCTATTTCCTCGGTTGGCCTATTACCTATTTCTGGGACAAGGATGCCATTTCTGAGGAAGAAGAGGAGGAGATGGATCGGCCTGTTGACGAGGTCATGACCATACGTCGTAAGATCATTGGCGTCTTGCTCCGCCAGGCCCGTCTTGACGCTGGCAAGAGTCAGAAGCAATGTGCCGAGGCTCTCAGTTGCTCAGCGGGGAGGATATCTCAATACGAACGGGGACAAAGGGGTATCCCTGTACCCGAATTAGAAGCCCTGGCTGATTTCTTGGACGTGCCTATTGCCTATTTCCTGGACGAGCAGACGACTCCGCTCAAAGAGGCCCCAAAAGGGAGAGGTGTGGAGACATTGGCTGAGTTGCCCCCAGACGTCAGGGATTTCATCTCAAATCCGACAAACGTTTTCTATATCCGGATAGCCATGAAGCTTAGCACCCTGTCAGTTGATGTCTTGCGCCAGATTGCCGAGACTTTGCTAGACATCACTTTCTGAGCCAGGTACACCGCAAGAGTGTGGGCGGGACGTGGGGTGAGATGCCATCTTGTCCCATAATACACTCTGAAGTGCTCACCCCAGATTGGTGCAGACACAGCTCGGAAGCATTGCCGGGCAAGGAGTTCCGTTTTAGGCAAAGCCAAATGAGCCCAGAACGATCTTTTGAACAGCGAGCGGCGAACTTGATACCTCTGGATCAAGTCATCGAGTTAGCTACTCATCGCAATTTGGAAGAGTTGCTGACCGATGCACTGGCTCTGATGACACGGACTTTTAATGCCAAAGCCGGTTCTTTGATGTTTGCCCGAGTCCCTCCATTGCGCATCAGGCAAGGTGAGTTTGATTTTGATAGTGAAGCCGCTGAGCAAATCACCCGTTGGGAAAAGACCATAGAAAACAGGATAAAGTCACTCTGGGAGATACAGACACCTCGCCTGTCGCCCATCACCATCCATCCTCTGTCTGATAGCGGATTGACTTTGCTGACCATACCCCTTCTGAGCCAGGTGAAGGTCATCGGCTCCATAGGTCTGGTATTTGAGTCGGGACAGGAGCCAGACCACTACCAGCAACAGGTCTTGATCCGCTTCGTGCGGGGCATCAGCAACATGGCCCAACTCACTGAGGAGCTTGCGGTAACTCAGCAACGCTTGAGTCAATTGGGGTTGCTCTATCAGGTGGGGCAGGCCATGGCTTCAACTTTTGACCTGACTAAGCTGCTGAACGATACTCTGCAATTAACTACCAGTATGATTGATGCCACCGCTTCGGCCCTGATGCTGATTGATGAGCAGTCCAATGAATTGGTTTTCGAGGCTACCCACGGAGTAAAAGGAGCCGTGGGGCCTCGCCAGAGGACTGGCCTGGACGAAGGAATAGCGGGGTGGGTAGCCACCCATGGCGAGCCAGTGATCGTCAACGATGTCAGCAAAGACGAGCGCTTCAGCCGAAAGGCCGACGTGCACACGGGCGCTCTCACAAGATCCATCGCTGCTGTGCCCTTGCAGATCAAGGGCAAGACCATCGGTGTCTTGGAAGTGCTGAACAAATTCTCGACCGAGGGCTTCGATGAGGAGGACCTGAGATTGATGCTGACCCTGGCCACCCAGTCGGCTATTGCCATTGAGAATGCGCGACTGTATCAAAGCTTACGGGAGGAGCGTGACAGGATCATTCAGGCCCAGGAAGATGTGAGAAAGGAGCTGTCTCGGAGGCTGCACGACGGGGCTGTCCAGCTTCTGGCAGCTATTGCCATGGATGTCGAACACATCGGGCGGTTGCTGAGGTTGAAACCAGAAGCTGTCTTCGGCGAACTCGATGCCCTACGCAAACTAGTGCATCAGGCCAACCGCGAAGCACGCATGGTCCTTTTTGAATTGCGTCCTATCATTCTGGAGAGCCAGGGGTTGGTGCCCGCTTTGCGATCCTATGTCAATCAACTACAGGATAGCGATGAGTTCGTCATTCACCTGGATGTCGTCAATTTCGACTTAAAACTCGATCCAAAAGTAGCTGGCACCGTCTTTTCCATCGTTCAGGAGGCTATCAACAATGTTAAAAAACATGCCAATGCCAGGAATGTGTGGATCAACCTTGCCGTTGACGAGGACCAACTTGTTGTAGGCATCAAAGACGATGGTCAGGGCTTCGATGTGAAGGCCGTTGAACGAGATTATGATCAGCGAGGTAGTTTTGGCCTGTTGAACATGCACGAACGGGCAGAGTTGATAGACGGTTTCCTCGTCATCGAGTCCAGTCAAGTCGAACCGGAGCGAGGTACTGTGGTCACGCTTCGAATGCCATTGGGCAAAGCTGAAAGACCGAGATGACTGAACCACAAGCACTGAGGGAAGAGGGCCTGCGTCACTACCAACAGGGAACTCTTGATGAAGCCATTGCTTGCTTTAGCGAGGCTCATTCGCTTTACCTTGAGAAGGGAGACAAACATAGCGCGGCCGAGGTGCTTAATAACCTAGGTGTGATTTACTACCAGCAGAAACGCTGGTCAGAGGCGGCTGAGACCTTGGAGAAGGCTCATCAGGCCTTCATCGCCATGGAGGATAAAAACGGCCAAGCACAAACCTTGGGCAATCTTGGGAGTCTCTACAGAGCCAGCGGCCAGCTTGAGAAAGCGGCCCAACATTTCAAGGATGCTATCTCCATTTTCCACCGATTGGGAGATAGCCGCGCTGAGAGCGTTACCTGGCGTGCCCTGAGCACCGTTCGTCTTCGTCAAAGGAGATGGCTGGAGGCTATCTTGGCTTATGACTATGGCCTGGCCTGTCTGAAGCGGCTCTCTCTGGGACAGCGCCTGCTTCATTTTCTGTTAGGATGGCTGCTGCGTTTGCTCTCCGGAGCCAGATAGCAACAGAAAGGGCAGCATCCAGATTGATCTGGACGCTGCCCTTTTCTAACTCTAACCTTGTAGCTCTCTATGCTTCCTCCGGGATCCTTTCCTCTTCCAATTCATCTTCGAATTCTTCGGCAGAGAGGGGGACTTTGTCAACCAGAGATAGTTTAGCAGCTTCCATGCTTTCCCCTTCCCCTGCTCTGGCCGCTAGGCGGTGTGTCTCCTTGTCCCGAAAGCCCGTTCCGGCCGGAATAAGCTTGCCGATGATCACGTTCTCCTTCAGGCCGAGCAGCTCGTCCGTTTTGCCCTCGATGGCCGCATTGGCCAGAACATTGATGGTGTGCTGGAAGGATGCAGCAGAGAGGAAGCTGTCGGTTTTTAGGGCGGCCTTGGTTATTCCCAACAAGACCGGCTGAGCCGTGGCTGGCTGTTCACCGGTCACGGTCGCTTTAGCGTTAACGTCGGCAAAAACGAGACGGTCCACCAGTTCTCCTAGCAGGAAGGGGGTATCTCCCGGTGAGAGCACACGCACCTTTTTCAACATCTGGCGGGTGATCATCTCGATGTGCTTATCGTTGATGTTCACCCCTTGAGAACGATAGACTTTTTGTATCTCGTCCAACAGATAGCTTTGTGTTGCCTCTCGTCCTAGGATGCGCAAGATTCGATGCGGGTTAAGGGAGCCCTCGGTCAGTTGCTGACCAGCTCCTGTCCTTTGGCCATTTTCCACCAGCAACCGGGCGGTCGACGGCACCTCATACTCCCGCTCCTCGCGCCGATCGTAGCGTATCACAACCTGACGCTCCTCCCGTGAGACTTTTCCTCCAGTCGTAGCCACTATCTCGCGCTCCCCACGACTGGCCAGAGGAGTGCCAGCCTCCACCTCGTCGCCGTCTTCCACTAGGATTTTCCAGTTGTATTTGATGTCGTGTTTGTCCTCGAAGACTTCACTGGAAACGACCCTGATGCGGCGCAGTCCATCTTCATGGATGATCTCCGTCAGGCCATCAATGTCAGACACGATGGCTTCTCCTTTTGGATTGCGGGCCTCGAAGAGCTCCTGTACCCGAGGCAGGCCATGGGTGATGTCGGACGTACCGGCCACACCACCTGTGTGGAAGGTACGCAGAGTGAGCTGTGTACCCGGCTCACCGATAGATTGAGCGGCGATAATGCCCACTGCTTCTCCTACCTTGACCAGTTCACCTCGAGCCAAATCGCGGCCGTAGCACATGGTGCACACGCCATGTCGGAGCTCACAAGCCAGAGGCGAACGGACATAGACCTTTTCTATGCCTGCCTGTTCGATGGTTTGGGCTTGCTCTTCCTCGATCATCTGCCCTGCTTCCACGATGGTTTGCCCATCACCAGGAGCCACTACGGGTGCTGCTGCTATCCGTCCCAAGATCCGTTGCGCCAGGCCCGCATTGCCTCTGGAAGCGTCCCACCCTCGCACCCAGATACCGGCTCGGGTGCCACAGTCCTGAGTATTGATGATGATATCCTGGGCGACGTCTACCAGACGTCGCGTCAGATAGCCGGCATCGGCTGTGCGCAAGGCTGTGTCGGCCAGGCCCTTACGAGCGCCGTGGGTGGAGATAAAGTACTCCAGAGCTGTCAGGCCCTCACGGAAGTTGGAACGGATAGGCAGAGCGATGATACGGCCTGAAGGATCAGCCATCAAACCACGCATGCCAGCCAACTGCCGGATGGGTTGGAAGCCTCCTTTGGTTGCGCCTGAGATAGCCATCGCTCGGATTGGACCGGTAGGGTCCAGGCTTTGGGCGACAGCCTCGGTTATCTCGTCAGTGGCCCTGGTCCAGAGCTCCACGGTTTTGACGTACTGTTCATCCTCGGTGATGAGACCGCGCCGATATTGGTGTTCTACAGCGTTGACTTCGTCGGTCACTCGCTCTAGGATTTCTGCCTTGGCCTCCGGTACGGTGATATCGCTCACGGCGATGGTCAAACCCGATTGAGTAGCGTACTTGAAGCCTATGTCCTTGATTTTGTCCACAAATTTGGCCGTCTCCTCTGGCCCTAGTTGCTGATAGCACCGGGCTACCAGATCCTTGAGCCTGCTTTTGTCCATCTCTTCGTTGACGAAACGCAGTTTCTCTGGCAGGACCTCATTGAAAAGGGCACGGCCGACTGTGGTCTCAATGGGTGTTTTGCGCCGTGTTGGCTTGCCAGTGACCTGATAGACCTTGATTTTGGCGTGAAGATCAATCTTGCCCAGATCATACGCCAGGGCCACCTCCTCCAGGTTAGCGAAGATTTTGCCCTCCCCACGACAGCCTTCTCGCTCCATAGTCAGATAGTAGCAGCCCAGTACCATATCTTTGGACGGGCCGACGACGGGTTCGCCATTGGCTGGGAGCAAGAGGTTCTTCGTGGCAAGCATCAGTTTCTGCGCTTCTTCAATGGCTGCCTTGGAGAGGGGGATATGGACAGCCATCTGGTCTCCATCAAAGTCAGCGTTGAAAGCTGCGCAAACCAGGGGATGGATCTGGATAGCATTGCCCTCCACCAGGATAGCCTCGAAAGCCTGAATGCCCAGGCGATGTAGGGTAGGAGCCCGGTTGAGAAGAACAGGCCGTTCCTTGATCACTTCCTCCAAGACTTCCCAAACCTCGGGTCTCGCCTGCTCAACGATACGTTTCGCTCCCTTCACGTTGGCGGCATAATTGTAGTCCACCAGCTTGCGGATGACAAAGGGCCGGAAGAGCTCCAGAGCCATCCCTTTGGGCAAGCCACATTGGTGCAATGCCAGATGCGGTCCGATGACGATGACCGAACGGCCGGAGTAATCCACCCTT
Source organism: Anaerolineae bacterium (assembly GCA_041862415.1). GTDB lineage: Bacteria > Chloroflexota > Anaerolineae > E26-bin7 > E26-bin7 > E26-bin7. The sequence goes on from JBGVTF010000047.1 coordinate 10,750, forward strand.
TTGCCCAGGAGATTGCGGCGAAAACGCCCCTGTTTGCCCTTGAGCATATCCGACAGCGATTTGAGCTGTCGGCGGCCCCGAGCTGAGACTGCCTTGCCGCGACGGCTGTTATCAATGAGAGAATCCACTGCTTCTTGGAGCATACGCTTCTCGTTGCGCACGATGACATCAGGTGCCCCCAGCTCCAACAGCCTCTTCAGCCTGTTGTTACGGTTGATGACCCGCCTGTAGAGATCGTTAAGGTCCGATGTGGCAAAGCGTCCTCCATCCAACTGGACCATGGGTCTGAGGTCCGGGGGGATAACAGGCAGCAAGGTCAGGATCATCCATGCGGGTCGGTTGCCTGACTTGCGAAAGTCCTCCACTACTCGCAAACGTTTGGTAGCTTTCTTGCGCACCTGCTTGGAGCGTGTAGTCTTGATCTCAGCCCGCAATTCCTTGGCCATAGCGTCCAGGTCCATGTCCTTTAGAATATCGTAGAAAGCCTCAGCTCCCATCTTGGCCGAGAAAACGTTACCCCACTTCTTCTCCAGCTCCCGATAGCGAGACTCGTTCAGAAATTGCAGCGGGGCCAGACTCATTACCTCGCTGCGATTCGCTTCGGCCGCTGCCCTGAGACGTTCTACTTGTTGGGCCAGCTCATCCTCCTGGGCTTCGATCTCTTTATCAGCAGCGTGGCGTAGTTGGTCTATCTGAGCCTCCATGAGGATCCGGTTGTTCTCTTGCGCGGTCTCAATTTCAGCTTTGATTTCGCTCAGCCTGGACTGTATCACTTCATTCAGGACGGCCAGGTGTTCGCGCCCCACCTTCTCTCCTTTCTCGACGATGGTCACTGACGAAGGGGAGAAAACCAGTGGGGCACGGACCTTCTTACCCTGACGGTCCTCTATTTTGCCCTGTAAAGTCTGGGCCTCTTTCATGACCGACTCGATAGATGAGGCCAACTTTTCATCCAAACCCTGGGCTGTGGAAGTCCCGGCCTCTTCCACTTTCTCGATTTGCTCAGCCAGGGTCAACTTGCTTTCGTCAGTCCGCTCCTGGATAGCTTTCTCCAGACGGATTTGCTCACGGGCCAGTTCCTCGTCGAGACGGCGCAGGGCTTTGCCACGCGCGCCCTCGTCAACTTTGGTGATCACATATTGAGCGAAGTATAGGACACGGTCCAGGTTTCGACGCGAGATGTCCAGGATCAGCCCCAGATGGCTAGGCACCCGGCGCGTATACCAGATGTGAGCCACCGGCGCGGCCAACTCGATGTGCCCCATACGCTCCCGCCTGACCGAGGAGCGAGTTACTTCCACTCCACAGCGGTCACAAACGATGCCCCTGTAGCGGACCTGCTTGTACTTCCCGCAGTAGCACTGCCAGTCTTTGGTCGGCCCGAAGATGGCCTCGCAGAACAGGCCGTCCTTTTCCGGCCTCAGGCGGCGGTAATTGATGGTCTCGGGCTTGGTCACTTCCCCATGAGACCAAGCTCGGATTAGTTCTGGCGATGCCAGACTGATGCGAAGAGCGCTAAAATCCCTGATATTCAATCTATTACCTCCTGATCAGCTTGTGTTGCCTATGATTTGCTAGTGTATCTGAGAATTGTTTCAACGCTACGATGGCCCAGCAAATTGGCCACCGTGGCCACATCACCGGTTTCTTCCAACATGGATGTGGCAAAGGTATACCGTAATGTATGAGCGGAGACGCCTGTCAAGTCTGCTGCCCTGGTGTGAACGTTGACCAGCCGTTGTACCGTTCGTGCCGAAATAGAGCGACCTTCCTGGCTCAAGAACAAGTGCTTGACGCCAGGCGAAGGAGGGCGCACTCGCAGATACTCCTGCAAGGCCTGGCAGGCCGGGGCGTTGAGGGGAATACACCGATGACTATTGCCCCCATTGCCCGTCACTGTCAGGGTACCCCTGCTGTCTGTCAACTCGATATCAGCCAACTGTATCTCGGTCAACTCCCCGACTTTGATGCCCGTTTGGAGGAGCAACTGGATGATGGCGTAATCACGTTTGACCAAGCTGGGCCTTCCCGCCTGGACTGCCTCCAGCAAGCGGGCGATTTCGTCGGCGTCCAGGGCTCTCCGTGAAGTTGGTGGCACCTGGATTGGCCTTACGTCAGCTCCCGGATTGCTTCCTATCAGACTGGCTTGTCGGGCGAAATCGTAGAACTTGCGGATAGCCTGCAAACGGCGGTTGACAGTGGCTGGCGACAGCCCTCTTGCCACTCGCAAGTGCTGGCAATAGGCCCGCACGTCGTCGGCCGTCAAATTCAGAAGGGAGCAGCCCTGCCCCGATTCGACGCACCAGCGAGCGACTCCTCGCATATCGGCCCGGTAGTTGACGACAGTGGCCGGCGAGAGGCCTAGCCTCACCAGGTATTCTTCAAACCGAGCGAGTAGGTTGTTATCGGCATCTTTGACCATGCGTCGCCCCTGAGAAAGTAGCAAGCAACATCAGTAATGGCTTTATTAACTTCGTTCAACCAACAGCAAGTGGCAATTCGACGCGCTCACCGGTGGCTTCATTAATGACCAGAAGCCTACCTATATCTTCACGCTGTAACTGCTCGTTTGCGTTCAACAGCTCGATGCCGTAGATCGTTCCATCGGGAGCCATGTCCACGACCAACTCGTCGCTCATCCGAATCGTCTCCACTTCAGCCCGCTTCTCTTGAAAACGAATGTAAGCGATGTTGTATCGAGGATCATACGTGAATCTCATAGTGTGATCTCCTCTCCGGCTACTCAGACCCCGAACTCCCTCCTCGACAGGCGCGCATCGCCCGGAGCCACACCATTGGCATTATACGCAATAATTATACGCTATCTTCGATGCATTGTCAAGAAATAAGGCGCCGCCGGTCTGGCGGCGTGGTTTGCCTGGATTGATTTAGAGCAGAGAGGGACACACCTCCTACATACATACACACCTGGCTTGGCGACGCTAATGCATTGTCAAGAATCTACCCTTCGCCCATCATCGCTCTAAGGTAGGCTTCCATGAAATCGTCCAGGTGACCATCGAGCACGGCCTCGGTGTTGGCTGTCTCGTGACCAGTGCGCAGGTCTTTGACCATGTGATAGGGCTGCAAGACGTAGGAGCGGATTTGATTGCCCCAGCCGGCTTCCACGTGTTTGCCTTTAAGTCGAGCCCGCTCTGTCTCCTGTTTCTCCAGTTCCAAGTCGTAGAGACGCCCGCGCAGGATTTTCATAGCCACCTCACGGTTCCGGGTCTGAGAGCGCTCATTTTGACAGGCGACTACAATTCCTGTGGGCAGGTGGGTGATGCGCACAGCGGTGGCGTTTTTCTGCATGTGCTGGCCGCCGGGGCCAGAAGAGCGATAGACCTCGATCTTGAGGTTGTTTGGGTCAATGTCTACTTCGATGTCTTCAGCGATGTCAGGCCATACCTCCACTAGGGCAAAGGAGGTGTGGCGGCGGCGTGAGAAATCGAAGGGGGAGATGCGCACCAGACGATGAACCCCGCGTTCCGCCTTGAGGTAGCCGTAGGCATAAGGCCCGGCCACCTCAACGGTGACGGTTTTTAACCCCGCTTCCTCACCCGCCAGGGAGTCCAGGATTTCGGTCTTGAAATTCTGGCTTTCGGCCCAGCGCAGGTACATGCGCAGCAGCATCTCGGTCCAGTCCTGGGCTTCGGTGCCCCCAGCGCCGGCGTGGATGGCCAGAATGGCGTCGTTGGAATCGTGTTTACCCGAGAGGAGGAGGCGGAATTCCAGGCGACTTAGCTCGGACTCTACTTTTTCTGCCTCAGCGGTGATTTCGTCCAGCATGGCTTTATCATCGTCAGCGATGACCAACTCCAACAAACTTTGCAGGTCGGCCACGCGGTTGGCCAACTCTCTCCAGACGCCCGTCTCCTCTCGCAGCGAAGCCAACTGCTGCATAGTAGCCTGAGCCCTCTCTGGCTCATCCCAGAAACCGGCTGCGGCCGATTCCTTCTCTAGTTTGGCAATCTCCTCTTCTTTTGCGGCTAAGTCAAAGACGCACCTGTATTTCGTTGATTCGGGCATTCAGTCCATCTAAGCGATTTCTCAATTCTTCCATTTTCTTTCTCCTGTTTATTCAAACAACCCCTGCACAAATGCCTCCGCCTCGAACTCGGCCAAATCGTCCAGCCCCTCGCCGGTGCCGACCCAACGGATGGGCACCCCCAGTTCTTTGGCGATGGCAAAGACGATGCCCCCTTTGGCTGTGCCGTCCAGCTTGGCCAGGAAGATGCCCGTGATGTCAACGGCCTCCTTGAAATGCTGGGCTTGGGCCAGGGCGTTCTGCCCGGTGGTGGCATCCAGAACGAGGAGGGTCTCATGGGGAGCGCGATGCACGTTCTTGGCTGCTACCCCCCGCACCTTTTTCAGCTCTTGCATCAAGTTGTACTTGGTATGCAGACGACCGGCCGTGTCAATGATGAGCACGTCGGCCCCACGAGAGCGGCCAGCCTGGATGGCGTCGTAGACCACCGCGCCCGGATCGGCCCGGGGCTGGTGGGCGATGACGTCAACGCTCACCCGTTCCCCCCAGATTTTGAGCTGGTCAATAGCCGCGGCACGGAAGGTATCGGCCGCCCCCAGAATCACCTTCTGCCCCTGGTCCTTGTAATACTTGGCCAACTTGGCGATGCTGGTGGTCTTCCCGGAGCCGTTCACTCCCACGATCAGGATGACTGTCAGCAAGGGGGTTTCTTCGATAGGTTCCCAGACCTTGCTACTCAAAATGTCAATCAATTCGCTTTTGAGGATCGCCTTTACTGCCTCGGCGTCGCGTATCCTGACCCCGTTGATCTGTTCTTGCAGCCTCTCGACGAGTTCAAGGGTGGTTTTGACCCCCACGTCGGCCTGGATGAGCAATTCCTCCAAGTCTTCCCACAGCTCATCGGTGACCTCGCTCACGCCCAGTAGTTCTGTGACCCGTCCGAAGAAAGAGCGACGGGTGCGGGTCAGACTCTGGCTGATCTTTTTCGAACGTCCCAACACTTAGGACCTAACCTTCCCAGGGATGTTTGCACGTTAACCGTATAATTATACTATAAACCCATGACAATGACAAAACTCCCTGGGCACTTTTCTCGCTTTGACAAGAACGCTTCTTCCTGTGTGTTTTTGGTCTTTCCTGCGTAGTGTGGTATAATGGCTCACATTGAACCTGTAAATGGGAGGTTTCGTTTCGTGTTCGTGCACACAAAATCGCTCCGATTGTTGATTCTGCCTTTTGTCGCTATGGCCATGACTTTGGGCTGTTCGGTCAGCTCGCTGATCGCCCGAGCCCCCGAGCCCACACCGACCAAAACCCTTAGACCGACCTTTACCTGTACTCCAGAGAAAACACCGACGCCAGTGGTAATCCCTACCGAGACCTGGACAGCCGAGCCAGTCGCTGCCGAACCCGCGCCGACCGATACGCCCTTGTCTACCGATACTCCTCCGCCATCTCCTACTCCTGTCCCGACGGACATACCGCCTCCACCGCCTACTGACACGCCCGTGCCTGCCCCCACCGACACACCCACCCCCTCCCCACCCACCGACACGCCTGTGCCAGCGGTGGACTTTAAGATTGTGGAGCAGCGTATCTTGTCTCCAGAGGAGAACAAGGGTGGCAAAGATTTCGGGGGCGACCATCTGATCTTTCTAACAGTCATAGATGCCAACGGCGCGCCTCTGGACGGAATTGTCTTGCGTGAGATTGGAGTGACGAATGACGAACTGATTACCGGTAATAAAGGTCCGGGCCAAACAGAGTTCCTGATGCAGGGAGGAGGCGCCTTTACATTCACGGTCGTGGGAGAAAAGGATGGCCAAGCCTACACCAGTGAGACCACTCATCAACTCTCCTTAGAGAACCCGGTTCTGGACGACTTGGTCGCCGCTGGCTATTGTCCTGATGTAGTCACGTGCCAGACTCATCCCTGGCACTGGTCCTACAGCATCATTTTCCAGCGCACGTGGTAGACCCAGCGGGTCTTCCACTATCATCGCCTCGATTTAGCGGTACGAGCCCTGAGTCGGGGCTTTTCTATTCCCCTTGCCTTTTCGCCGCCTTTGGGCTAAAATGATGGTGTCTGATTCCTCTACGTAGAGGGGAGATCAAATATGGCCAAAGAGACTATTCTAGTCGTTGACGACGAGGCCAACATCATTAAACTGGCCAGGATGTATCTACAGAACGAGGGTTACGTCGTGGAAAGCGCCCGTGACGGGCGCGAAGCGCTGACCAAGATCAAGTCCCTACAGCCAGCCTTGGTGGTATTGGACCTGATGCTCCCGGAGGTGGACGGTTGGGAGGTCTGCCGCAAGGTGCGGGCCGATTCAGACGTGCCCATCATCATGCTCACCGCCCGCAGCGATGACGTGGACAAGATCGTGGGCCTGGAACTGGGGGCCGATGACTACCTGACCAAGCCTTTCAACCCCCGCGAGCTGGTGGCCAGGGTCAAGGCCGTGCTGCGTCGCTACGAGAAAAGCGCCGCCTCCGCCCAACCCATCCACCTGGGCCAGGTGACCATTGACCCGCAGCGACGGGAGGTGAGAGTGGGTGGCCAGCAACTGGACTTGCGGGCCAAAGAGTTCGACCTTCTCTGGGCCCTGGCCGAGCACCGGGGCATCGTCCTCAGCCGTAACCAACTCCTAGACCTGGTCTGGGGGTATGACTACTATGGCGAGACCCGCACCGTTGACGTGCACGTCGCTCGCCTGCGAGATAAGCTCGAAGGCAGCGATGTGGTCATTGAGACGGTGTGGGGAGTGGGATACAAGTTGGTCGTTGGGTAGTTGGGAGGTTGAAGGTGTTCACCAGCCTGCGCTCACGATTGATCCTGTCCTACATTGTTGTTATCTCTGTCTGCCTGATTCTGGCCGGATTGATTTCGATTGTCCTCTTGCGACCGTTTCAGACCAAACTGGCCTACATCAACCTGGCCGCCAAAGCCCTGCCCACCACCCGCCTGGTGCGCGAGCTTTCCCGCAGGGGCCTGACACCCGAGGAGATCGCCGCGCAACTCAAGGAGCAGACCCAGGAGGATGAGACCAGGATCCTCATCCTCACTTCCAGGGGTGAGGTCCTGGCCGACACAGGAGACAAGTTGGTGGGCAAAATACTGCGGTTGCCAACCGGTGATACGAGGCGAGAGACTCGACTGCCCTATTTGCGCGGCCAATTTGTCACCCCCGAGGGGGAATCCATCATTTACGTGGCTCTACCCACCTCTTTCCTGCCTGGGCCGGGGGGTGCAGGTGGGGAGCAACGCCTGATGGTGGCCGTGACTATGACTCGGCCGCGAGCTCTGACCTTTCTGAGTGATTTGCTGGTGCAATTTCTGTTGGCTGGCCTGGCTGCTTTTGTCATCTCCACCCTTCTGGCCTACCTCATTGCCCGTTCCATCGCCAGACCTTTGCAACGCATTACCCTGGCCACGGAGAAGATAGCCATGGGCGACTACGACCAGCAGTTGGACATCACCTCCCCTGACGAGGTGCGCCACCTGGCGACCAGCTTTAACGTCATGGCCCAGGAGGTCAAGGCTTCCCGTCAGGCTCAGCGCGATTTCGTGGCTAACGTCTCCCACGAATTGAAGACCCCCCTCACTTCTATCCAGGGCTTTTCCCAGGCCATTCTTGACGGGACGGCCAGGGACGGTGAAGCCCAGCGCCACGCGGCCCAGATCATCAACGACGAGGCCGAGCGCATGGGCCGACTGGTGAACGAGCTGTTGGATCTGGCCAAGCTGGACGCCGGACAGATCATCATGGCCCGGGAGCCGGTGGACATGGGCCAGTTGCTGCGGGGGTGTGTGGAGAAGCTGACCCCCCAGGCGGGGAAGGGCGGCGTCGAATTGCAGCTCGACCTGGGAGCGCTGCCTCCCCTCTCCGGTGACAACGACTGGCTGGCCCAGGTCTTTACCAACCTCATTGACAACGCTCTGAAGCACACGTCCCAGGGAGGTCGGGTGACTGTGGCAGCCAGGGAGGTGATGGGTCAGCCTACTCGCAAAGGGGAAAAAGCGGTCCCCGGGATCGAGGTCAGCGTGGCCGACACGGGCTCTGGCATTCCGCCGGAGGACCTCTCCCGCATCTTTGAGCGCTTCTACCAGGTGGACAAATCACGCCACAGAAAGGAGAGAGGAGCGGGCCTGGGCCTGGCCATCGCCAAAGAGATCGTCCAGGCTCACGGCGGGCAGATCAAAGCCGAGAGCGTGGTGGGGGTAGGGACCAAGTTTACAGTGACGCTGCCAGCCTCGGCAATAATGGGAGGTTAGCCCGCGCGACGTTCAATTAGTGAGACCTACACCCCAGCAGTGAAGTTGCTCCAGTTGTGCTACGGGAGCAGTTGGCCCATGTTGGCTATGAACGAAAAAGACAAAGAGAATATCCGCCTCGTCATTTTCCACTGCAGGATGTTCAAGTATGGATTCAGCCAAACGTACAATCCTATCCTGGAGGCTTTCGGAGTTACAGATCCGATAGCCCGTTTCTATCACCAATTCGCGGGTCTTCACCTGATGTCAACGATGTTTTTAGTTGATAAGGGTGACAAACCAATGGGAGGCTCTTGTTATCAGGTTCTGGAGCCACTGGGCTTGGGAGACTTGTTGGATCCGATTCGAGAAATAATGGAATCGCCTATCGGGAATACAACATTCGGAGATTTCATCAGACGCAGCAGGAACAAATTGGCGGTTCATGGTGATTTGTCGTTTGATTCTTTGCCATCTGTTGACAAGCAAGTGCCTTTTGACACTAACGCTGTTGAGAGCTTTCAAGATCTACTTGAGAGATTGGCTGAGGAAGTCGAGAACCTGGAGGACAACTTGACAAGGCTCATACAGGAGGAACCATCTGCAACATAGAAATATTAGGGCCTCATAGCTAGTAAGGTACTTGCGGATTCAGGGCAAAGCGCGGGCTGACCCCCACTGGGGGCTGACCGGGCTGTCGCGCGCCAATTTCGAAGCTAGTTTAGTTATTGAAGGGGGGGCTCGCACAGGGAGGCTCGCTGCAACCTACCTGGAGGGTGATGCGCGAGCCGTTAACAGGGATGGAGGAGAGAGAAAGCCATGAACGTCCAAGAGATGGCTGAGCGGGTCAAAGAGAACATCGGCCAGGTCATCGTGGGCAAGGACGAGGTCATCGAGCTGGCCCTGGTGGCTCTGCTGTGCGAAGGGCACGTTTTGATTGAGGACGTGCCCGGCATCGGCAAGACCACTCTGGCCAAGGCCATCGCCCGGTCCCTGGGCTGCACCTTCCGGCGCATCCAGTTCACCCCGGACCTTTTGCCCTCAGATGTGGTCGGCATCTCTTACTTCAATCAGAAGCTTCAGGAATTCGAGTTCCGTCCTGGCCCTGTCATGGCCCAGATTGTACTGGCCGACGAGATCAACCGCGCCACACCCCGCACTCAGAGCGCTCTTCTGGAAGCCATGCAGGAGCGCCAGATCACCGTGGATGTTGAGACCATGCCCCTTCCCCGTCCCTTCCTCGTCCTGGCCACTCAGAATCCCATCGAGCTAGAAGGCACTTTTCCCCTGCCTGAGGCCCAGATTGACCGCTTTCTGCTCAAGATCAAGCTGGGTTATCCCACCGAAGCCGAGGAAAACAAGATCCTGTTGCGCTTTGAACGCGAGGATCCGCTGGAGGAACTGGGAGCCGTCGTCTCCGCCGAAGAGTTGCTGGCTCAGCAAGGTGCCAGCCGCGAGGTGCGGGTGGAGCAGTCGGTGCGGGAGTACATCGTGCAGGTGGTGCGGGCCACGCGGGAGCACCAGGCGGCGGAACTGGGCGTCAGCCCGCGCGGAACCATGGCTCTCTACAAGACCGCCCAGGCCCTGGCCGCCATTCGCGGGCGAGAGTTCGTCATCCCCGACGACGTCAAGCGCCTGGCTCCCTACGTGCTGACCCACCGCATCATCATCAGCCCTCAGACCCGCCTGCGTGGCCGCACACCCGAAGAAGTGGTCATGGAAGTCGTGGATTCGGTTCCGGTTCCGGTAGAGGAGTTGTAAGGCGTGCGCAGATAATGAAGATTCTCCTTGTCGAACCGTACTACACTGGCTCCCACCGGGCCTGGGCCGATGGCTATCGTAGGAGCAGCAGCCACCATGTGGAGTTGCTGTGCCTGCCGGGACGGTTTTGGAAGTGGCGCATGCACGGCGGAGCGGTCACCCTGGCCCGGCGGTTCCGAGAGACGGACTTTCAGCCTGATCTCATCCTGACCACCGACATGCTCGATCTGACCACCTTCCTGGCTCTGACGCGCGACCTGACTCACGACGTTCCTGCTGCCATCTACTTCCACGAGAACCAGCTTACCTACCCGGTGCGCCGTGGTGAGAAACGCGACCTGCACTATGGCTTTATTAACTATGCCAGCGCCCTGGTGGCCGACCGGGTCTTTTTCAACTCGGCTTATCATAGAGATGCCTTCTTCGACGAACTACCCCGCTTGCTGGAGCACTTCCCCGACTACAACGAACTGGAAAGCATCTCTCAAATCCGAGCCAGGAGCCAGGTTTTGCCCCTGGGGCTGGACTTGGCCCGCCACGACCGTCACCGGCCAACTGAGCCGAAATCAGGCCGACCGCTCATCCTCTGGAACCACCGCTGGGAGTACGACAAGAACCCCAAAGAGTTCTTCAACGCCGTCTATGCCCTGGACGGGATGGGCCTCGACTTTGGCCTCATCCTACTGGGCGAGAGCTTTCGCGTCAAGCCAGGGGAATTCCTTGAGGCCTGCGGACGATTGCCGGATCGCATCCTTCACTTTGGCTACGTGGAAGATGCGGCCACCTACAGCCGACTGCTCTGGCAGGCTGACGTCTGCGTCAGCACAGCCCACCACGAGTTCTTCGGTGCGGCTACATTGGAGGCCATCTACTGCGGATGCTTTCCCATCCTCCCTAACCGTCTGGCCTATCCTGAGATCATCCCTCCGCAGTACCAGGCAGATTGTCTGTGCGATGATTTCGAGGGTTTGCTGACCCGGCTGCGGGAGGCCATCGTCAACATCGAAGGGACGCGACAGAAGAGCCTGAGGAGCCATGTCGAGCGGTACGATTGGGCCACCGTGGCCCCGGTCTATGACAGTCGCCTGGAAAGCATTTCCGAAGGGAAGGGATAAGGGATAGGGGGAGCGCGTTGCTTCATACGCAAATTGGCGGGTGCGCTTCTTCTATGGTAAAATAGAACGCTGAAGCGAGGCAGATTACCTGTACCGCCTGTGCCGCAATAGTGGCGCAACAGTGGTGGAGGGACACTATGCCTATTAAAGTGCTGCCGGCTGAGGTGGCGGCTAAAATTGCCGCTGGCGAAGTGGTGGAACGACCAGCCTCTGTGGTCAAGGAACTGGTCGAGAATGCCATTGATGCCGGAGCCACAGAGGTAAAAATTGAAATACGCCGGGGAGGCATCCGTCTGATGCGTGTCATTGACAATGGCTGCGGCATCCCCGGCGATGAGGTGGAGCTGGCTTTCGCTCGTCACTCCACCAGCAAACTGGAGAGCGCCTCCGATCTGGCGCGGGTTTCCACCCTGGGCTTTCGGGGTGAGGCTCTGGCCAGCATAGCGGCGGTGGCCCAGGTGAGCCTGGTTTCCAAGACTGCCCAGGAGTCAGTGGGCACCCAGGTGAAACTGGAAAACGGCGCTATCGTGGGGCGTGAAGGGAAAGGCTGTCCCCAGGGCACGGTGGTTACGGTGGAGAACCTCTTCTACAACGTCCCCGCCCGCCTGAAATTCCTGCGCCGTGAGGCTACCGAAGCTGGCCATATCAGCCAATTGGTCTCTCGCTATGCTATGGCCTATCCCGAGTTGCGTTTCAGTCTGCTAACCGATGGCCGCCTGGCTTTCCAATCCACCGGCAGCGGCAAGCTGTACGACGTGCTGGTCAAGGTCTATGGTTTGGAAGCGGCCCAGCAGATGCTGCCCGTAGAGAGTGGTGGTGGGGAGCCCAGGGCTGAAGGGGGCAAAACCGACATCAGGGTCCACGGCTACGTCAGCTCTCCCTCGCTGCACCGCTCTAACCGCCAGTACTTGACCTTTTTTGTCAATCGCCGCTGGGTGCAAGATCGTTCCCTCAGCTATGCCGCCAGCGAAGCCTACCATACCTTGTTGCTTACAGGGCGCCATCCCATTGTCGTTCTCAACGTGGACCTGGACCCCGCCGAGGTGGACGTCAACGTCCATCCGACCAAACGGGAGGTCCGCTTCCGTCGGGGCAACGAGGTCTTTGCTGCCGTGCAGAAAGCTGTGCGCCGGGTTCTCACCGAGAGTTCCCCCCTCCCCACCGTGGTCAGCCGCCCGCACCCGTTAGGATCACCGGCTGTGGGCCCTTCAGTCTGGGGGCAACCGCGCCGACTGACTGGCGTGGGAGGTGAGCACCGTCCCGTGGGCCAATTGGCTATGGAGGTCCAACGCACGGCTGAGGATGCCCTGACAACAACCGTCACCCCTCAGATGCGGCCCAAGCTCCCCATGCTGCGGGTGCTGGGCCAACTGGGTCAGACCTACATCATCGCTGAGGGACCGGGAGGCATGTACCTCATAGACCAACACACGGCCCACGAACGGGTGCTTTATGAACGCTTCACTGCTGAACGCGCCCGCATGGCCGTCGCTTCTCAGCAACTTCTGACCCCTTTGCCTCTGGAGCTCACACCTCGCCAGCAGACGGCCATGGCCGAGCACCTGGAGGCTCTGACGGAGCTAGGCTTCGAGATCGAGCCTTTCGGAAGCGAAACCTACCTGCTGCGAGCGGTGCCAGCCGCGCTTGAAAGGGGGGACATCGGTCAGGCTGTGGCTGATATCCTGGATGAGTTGGCCGAGGAGGACAGCGGAGAGCCGCGAGAGGAGAAGGCCCTGATCAGTGTGGTCTGCCACAGCGCCGTGCGGGCGGGCCAGACCCTTTCTATGGAGGAGATGCGGGACCTGGTCCGGCAGTTGGAGGAGACCAGCCTGCCTCACACCTGTCCTCATGGCCGTCCGACCATGATCCACCTCAGCGCCGAGCAACTGGCTCGCGAGTTCGGGAGGAGGTAATGGGTGATACGCTCTGTGCTTGAGGAAAGGTTGCGGCCGACCATTGAGCGGTACAAGTTGACACCGGGAACAACATACCCAGAAGAAAAGTCAAACGGTGATGAGTGAGACTAAGCCGGCAGAGACTGCCCAGATGCGATATAGTCAATCCCGAATGGTGCACTGGGACACCGTCGCCTCTCAAATGGATACCTGGACCGGTTGGGGCGGTTATTATCACCGCTGGCTGACGCAGGTTTATCAGTCTTTGGTTGCCCCGGGATTACGCGTACTCGAGGTCGGATGTGGAAAAGGGGACTTGCTCGCCGCGCTCAAAGCAGCGGTTGGCGTCGGAGTGGACTTTTCGCGTGAGATGATTCGACGCGCTGCGCAACGCTACCCAAACCTGCACTTTATCCAGGCCGACGCACACGCCCTGTGCCTGGGTGAGCCATTCGATGTAATCATTCTTTCCGACTTGGTCAACGACTTGTGGGATGTGCAAACCGTTCTTGAGCAAATCAGGCCGTTGACAACCCCGCGCACCCGGATCATCTTGAATTCTTACAGTCGGCTGTGGGAACTGCCGCTGTTGCTGTCCGCCAAGTTGGGTTTGGCCAAGCCCAACCTATATCAAAACTGGCTGACGGTGGAGGATATCGCTAACTTGCTCAATTTAGCAGACATGGAGATTATCCGCAGTTGGACAGAGATTCTGTGGCCGTTGCCGATACCTGTACTAGATACATTCTTGAACCGGTTTGTCATCAAACTCTGGCCCTTCAGGGCCCTCGCATTAACAAATTTCATCGTGGCTCGACCGAGGCCGCAACCCCAACCACTGGATAAGGAACCGTGGGTCTCAGTCGTTGTCCCGGCGCGCAACGAGGCTGGTCACATCCCCCAGATCTTTGAGCGCGTGCCAGAGATGGGACAGGGAACGGAACTGGTGTTTGTGGAGGGCCATTCTAAAGACAATACCTATGCAGTGATTGAGAAAGCCATTGCTGACCATCCTGAGCGTCCAAGCCAATTGCTGCGACAGACAGGCGTAGGGAAAGGGGATGCCGTGCGGTTAGGGTTTGCCCAGGCGCAAGGCGAGGTGCTGATGATTTTGGACGCAGACTTGACAGTGCCACCCGAAGGCCTGCCTCGTTTTTACGAAGCGCTGCTGACCGGCAAGGGAGAATTCATCAACGGGGTGCGCCTGGTTTACCCGATGGAAAAGGACGCTATGCGTTTCTTGAACCTACTGGGGAACAAGTTTTTCAGCCTAGCCTTCTCATGGTTATTAGGTCAACCGATTAAGGACACCCTGTGTGGTACAAAGGTGCTTTGGAAGAGCGATTATGAGAAGATTGCAGCAAACCGGGCATACTTTGGTGAATTTGACCCTTTTGGAGATTTCGACCTGATTTTTGGGGCCATCAAATTGAACTTGAAGATTGTAGATCTGCCTATTCGCTACCGGGAACGCACGTATGGTACGACCAACATCCATCGCTGGAAGCATGGCTGGTTGCTGCTGAAAATGGTACTTTTTGCCGCCAGACGGATAAAATTTGTCTAATCAGTTCAAGCGGACGGGCTAGAAAGTTGAAAGGCTTGTTGGGAATCGGGCTCTGATGGCAGAACGTGGTAGGGTTAATGATCAAGCGTACAGAGTTAGAGCACGGTAGAAATATCGCGGATAGGGCCGAGGAAATCTGGGGTTGGGCCAGCAAAGCCGGTCAGTTGAGGGCTGAGCGCAGGGCGAATTTGCTCATCGCAAGGGCAGGCATTGCAAAGGGGTTAAATATACTGGAAATCGGTTGTGGCACCGGTGTTTTCACGGCGAAGTTGGCGGTAACGATAGCCAACATAACGGCGACCGACATCTCACCGGAGTTGCTAGAAAGAGCGCGCGAGAGGGTTCCGAACGCCAGATTTCAAATTGCTGATGCCGAGAGAATGCCTTTTGCCAAAGGTGTATTCGATGGTGTCGTGGGGAGTTCCATCCTACATCACTTAAATCTA
Organism: Anaerolineae bacterium; assembly: GCA_041862415.1. Classification (GTDB taxonomy): domain Bacteria; phylum Chloroflexota; class Anaerolineae; order E26-bin7; family E26-bin7; genus E26-bin7. Next base: position 25,780 of record JBGVTF010000047.1, read on the forward strand.
GAAGTGACTTTGAAAGAGATGTATAGGGTTTTGAAACCCGGAGGGCGGCTCGCCTTTGCTGAACCCAACATGTTGAACCCTCAAGTGATGCTGCAGAAGAATATCCCTGCGTTAAAGAAGAGGCTGGGGGATACACCTGATGAGACGGCCTTTTTCCGTGGGCGTCTGGCCCACACATTGAGGGAAAACGGTTTTGCGAAGGTGAAAGTTGAGCCTTTTGATTTCTTGCATCCAGCAACCCCAGCTTTATTGATCTCTCTGGTGCAGCGGGCAGGGTCTTTCTTGGAGGAAATGCCCCTTTTCAGAGAAATCGCTGGCTCGCTGATCATAAGCGCCATAAGAGAGGGAACACCTCAGTAGCCAACCCAAATTCTGCACCAGGCAGGACCGGCGGGGATTCCAAGTGATGGGAATATGACAAGCGTGGAGATCATCTTACCAGGCAGAGAAAATATCTACAAAACCAGCGATGATGATCCCAGCGATTATTATTACAGGCCCATTTCAGGCGCCCTGTATCGGCAGAGACTCAAAGCAGTGGCCCAGTTGCTAGGGGGTAGGAGGTTCGGCAAGCTCCTGGAAGTAGGTTATGGCAGTGGGGTTTTCTTGCCTGAACTGTCCCGTCACTGTTCTGAACTGTACGGCGTTGATGTTCATTCGGAGGTGGACCTTGTCCAGAAAACGCTGGAAAAGGAACGTGTTGCTGCGCAGTTGTCGGTGGGGGATGTTCGTGCCCTCGAATTTCCAGATGGTATGTTCGATGCAGTGGTATGTGTGAGTGTGCTCGAACACATAAGAGAACGGGATTTGGCCATTGGGGAGATTGCCAGGGTGACCGATGATTCTGGCATCGTCGTCCTTGGATTTCCGGTGAGAAATGTGATCACGAATGCCCTCTACAGGGCTGTTGGTTATGATCCCCTTAACCTTCACCCATCCAGCCACTGCGATCTCCTGAAGGCTCTCTCAGCTAGGCTGAAGATAGATGCCTACGCCAGCTTTCCTCGTTTCTTGCCTATGGATTACTCATTATACGTCACGTGCAGGTGCGTCAAGTGAGAGAGCAGGTCAGGGCAAGAGTTCCAAGACGAGAGGCTGTCACCGCTTTAGCCCTCTTCCTCATTGCTTTGGTATCCCGCCTCCTGGCGTTGAACGTCTTTGTGACCGCCGATGAACGCCGCTGGGTAGGCCGGTCGGTCAAGTTCTTCATGGCTTTGTTGGAGAGGAATTGGGCAGGTACCTTGCAACGGGGGCACCCCGGTGTGACCACCATGTGGAGTGGCGTGATGGGGTTGATGGCCAAATACCTATCCCATGCTCCGTCTGAAGCATTGCCGGTAGGCGTCGGGGGCCTTCTAGAGTTCCTGGAAGGCGTGCCCGTAGATGTGATTGACATCAACTACCTGGCTATCATGAGAGTCCCTATAGCTCTGTTGACTTCGATAGTCGTGGTGGTGATCTACTTCCTGGTTAAGGAGTTGTTTGGGAGCCAGGTAGCCCTCCTTAGCGGCGTTCTTGCGACCCTCGATCCTTTCTATCTGGCCCATTCGCGCTTGCTTCATCATGATGCTCTAGTGACCACCTTTATGACGTTGTCTGTGCTGAGCTTCATGGCCTACGTGGGGCAAAGGCGGCCGTCTGGCTATTTGGTTTTCTCTGGACTTGTCGCTGGCCTGGCTTTTTTGAGCAAGTCCACGTCCGCATTTCTTGTGCTTTTCATCGGATTGTTGGCATTCGCGGCCTATCTGGTTGAAAGCCAGGCCACGACCGAGGCGAGAGGTGGAACATCTCTACGATGGGCGACCAGGTTTGTGGTCTGGAACCTAATAGCTGGAGGGGTCTTCTTTCTGTTGTGGCCCGCCATGTGGGTAGATCCCGGTGAGGCCATAAACCGAGTCGTGACAAAGGCTGCGGAGTCAGGTCCTTTCCGCGGTCCTGCCTTCGGTGGCAACCACTTTTTAGGCCAGAGTTGGTCGGGCCTGTTCTATCCGGTCACGTTGCTCTATCGGATGACCCCATTGGTGCTTGTTTGCTCAGCACTTGCTGTTTACTGCTTAGGCAAGGGGTTTCGCCTGAGATCCGGCCAGGCGATACCTGAACTCCTCTCTCGTGCTGGTGTCCTCCGGCTGCTGGGCCTTGGACCAGGCAAAGGAGAGAAGTGGGATTGGAAGAGGAACCTGACATGGCTTCTGGTATATGTCCTTCTCTTCACCTTAGTTGTGTCTGTAGGCACCAAGAAAGCGGATCGCTACTTGTTGCCAGTCTACCCGATACTGGACATAGTGGCAGCGGTGGGGCTGTGCCTGCTGGTGGAGAGGGTAGCGAGTGGATCAAGAGCCTGCTCGGACGTGCAGAGTTGTTCTCCTGAAGTAGGGCTGCCTGGTATCATGATGGGGCGAGGAAGCAGCTGGGTCCTGGCCCTGATTCTGGCCTTGCAGGCTGGCTTCAGCTTGCCCGGCTATCCCTACTATCTGAGTTATTACAATCCGTTGGCAGGAGGAGCACGGTTTGCGCCTCGAATAGTCCCCGTCGGTTGGGGGGAAGGATTGGACCAGGCTGCCCGGTATCTCGATCTCAAAGAAGATGCAGCGGATCTGAGGGTGGCCAGTGAGTTTGGCGAGGGGTTTGCGCCTATCTTCGTTGGGGAGACACGGCCCTGGCGCGAGAAAAGCGATAGTGACATCATGCCCTGGCATACTACCGACTATGCCGTGCTGTACATCGGAGAGCTGCAGACCAACACCCCCAACGAGGCAACGGTGAGATATTTTCGCTCACTGGAACCGCAGCATGTTGTGCGTCTGAACGGCATTGAATATGCCTGGATTTTCGAGACGCCGGAGCACATCCCCGACGAGGCGGTGCCAGCCCAACAGACCAAGCGTGTCCAACTTGGCGACTCTATCCTCTTCTTGGGCTATGACCTGGACTTCAGCGATGTAGCTGGCGACGAGATCGGAGTCAACCTATACTGGCAGTGCTTGCGTGCCATGAAGGAGAGTTATCTCGTATATCTCAAGTTAGTCGATGTGTATCACATCTGGGGGCAGGTAGACGGCATACCGCTCGGTGGTCAACTGCCAACCAACTGGTGGCAAGAGGGCCTAGTAGTCAGAGATCCGTGGGAGATTGCAATTCTGCCTGGTACCCCACCCGGGGTCTATCACATTGAGGTGATCTTGTATGATGCCGAAAGCCAGCAGTCCCTGGCGCCAACCGGGGGAGGCCCATTGCTGTTGGGACCGTTGGAGATACCACGGCGGGAGCCGCCCCTTGTAAGCTCGCTCGATATCGAGCACCCGGTGGAAGTGAGTTTGGGTGACAACGTGCGCTTTTTGGGGTACAATGTTGAGAGTGGTTTCCGACCCGGGGATAACATTCACCTGACCCTTTTCTGGCAGTGTCTGGAGAAGATGCAACAGGACTATACGGTTTTCATCCATTTGCTTGACGAGCGGGGTAACATCGTGGCGCAAAAGGACAACCCGCCAGTGGATGGGTTCTACTCGACGACGAAATGGGAATCGAGGGAGATCGTGCGCGATCAGTATAATTTGGTCATTTCACCTGAGGCCTCACCCGGACAGTACCAACTTGCGATAGGGATGTATCTGGCCGAGACAGGCGAGCGGCTGAGAGTGTGGGATGGCAACTCCGAAGCTGACAAGGTTTTACTCAATAACGAGGTAGAGATCAGGCCGTAGGAGAAGCGTTTGCGGTGGTTTCCCTAATTGAGACAAGTGATAGCATAGGAACAGCAATGTGGCACTGGTTGTGGGACAAAGGGAATTTGGCTCTGCTGATAGCCCTCGCCTTGGGTGTAGTGATGAGGTTCTATGGTTTGATGTGGGATGCCCCCTATTTCTTTAATCCTGATGAGGCCAGAATCATAAAATGGGCAGCGCAATTGGACTATCCCAACAGCCCAGACCCCGCTCATGGAAACGCTCCGCTGTATTTTGTGAAATGGGCAGGCTATGTGACTCCACTATTCGGTGAACCGACAAAGGAGAATATGTACCATGTCGCTAGAATTCTGACGGCTTTATTAGGTTCGCTAAACCTCTTGGTATGCTATCACCTGGCTAAAAGAGCTTATGGGAAACCGGTCGGGGTATTGGCTGCTATTTTCATGGCTTTTACAGTACTGCATATCCAGTTCTCCCGTTTTTATGCCCTTGAACAAGTTCTGTTGCTCTTTACCCTTTTGGCCCTGTACTTTTCCCTGGTGGTGGCGGAAAAAGGCAGCCGCAGCGCCTACATTGTGACCGGAATATTCATCGGCGTGGCGGCTGCCACCAGGTTGAACGGCCTTGTTCTCGTTTTTCCTCTCATGACCGCTCATCTGCTCAGCAACTCTGCCAAACCATGGTCGCTTAGACATCTGGTATCTCAAGATTTATGTCTGAGTTTTTGTTCTATCGTCGGAACGTTTCTCTTTTTGAATCCTGATTTTGTCTTAGACCCTGCTACTGTCTCTTACTTGCTTTGGGCCTTGATGGATGCCAAAGGATATTTCAGGCCCCAGCGAACCCTGCAATTTGAGGGGACTACACCGTTATATTTTTTTGACAATCTGTTATTTTGGGGTATGGGGCCGTTGCTAGAGTTGATCTCAGTCTTGGGAGTCATCTATGCTATAGCCAGAGCGCGGAAGAAGGAGAATGCTGTCTTCCTGAGTTTTATCGCCGTGTATTTCGCTTCTGTTGGCACTCAGAGGAGCAAATATATAAGATATGCCCTCCCCTTGTTACCGGTGTTGAATATCCTGGGAGCACAATTCCTTCATCAAGTGAGATCGGCTGCGCTGAAGCAAAAGTGCCTGCGCTGGGCAGTCGAGGGCAGTATCTGCTTGGTGATCGCATCCTCCCTCTTCTATGCCGCCGCTTTCACCAACCTCTACTCGTTGACCGACAGCCGGATCGAGGCTTCACAATGGATCAGGCAGAACATAGAATCGGGAGCCGTTATCCTGGTTGAAAACGACAAGGACGCATACGCGCCACCGCTCAGGTTCCCAGGGGAGAGGGAGGCCCCAGACTATCAACTGGCACGCCTGAACTTTGACTACCTCTACAAACGAAGCCCCACCGGAATGCGCTCTTATCTGCCCGCGTACATAGAGAAGGTGAGGTACCAGCTTATTGGTACGTGGGGTCAAAAAGAAGAGTTAGGTTTGATGCCCGATGACGAAAAATGGGAGTACATCAGGCAGCGCCTTCAGCATTCTGATTACATCGTTTTCAGCGAGCGCAATTATGACCTCTATCGTCGGTTGCCTACGCTTTTCCCTGTCGAGAATGAGTACTACCGCCAACTGTTTGCTGGGCAACTGGGCTTTGAGCTGCTTAAGGTCTTTGAGCGAGACCCCAACCTCTTTGGAGTGAGCGTGGATGACAGTGAGGCCGAGTTGACTTTCAAGATCTTTGACCATCCGACGATATGGATCTTCAACAGGTGGTCTGCCACGTCGGTGGAACCTGCGGTCGTCAGCGAGCTTACCTTCGACAACAAGATACGGCTCTTGGGCTGCGACTGGGAGGCGAAGCGCACCGATTCTGGGAACTCACTGAACTTGACTCTATACTGGCAAGCCATGCAGCCCATAGATGAGGACTATGAGATTCTCCTGAAAGTCGTCAATGGGGCGTACAAGGTTTGGGGACAGCAGGAAGGGCACCCAGTCCAGGGCATTTTCCCCACCTATACCTGGCGAGAGGGACAGATTATCAAAGATCAGAGAGAGATCGCGATCCTGCCGGGAACACCGCCGGGCGTTTACCACATTGAGGTTATCGTGTACGATCTTGGCAATGGTGTTTGGGTGGAACCCGATGGAGGCCCTGATCCGCTAGGGCCAGTGGAGATACCACGGGGAGCGCCGCCTGTGGAGGCATTGGACATACAATATCGTGTAGGAGCCAACCTGGGTGGAAAGGTTCAGTTGCTGGGCTACAATATTGAAAGCGGCTTTCATCCAGGTGATGGGATAAACCTGACCCTCTTTTGGCAGGCCTTGCAAGATATGGAAAAGGATTACACGGTTTTCAACCACTTGGTTGATGAAAAGGGCAACGTGTGGGGGCAGAAGGACAATCCGCCGGTGGATGGGTTCTATCCCACCCCCCAATGGGAGAAGGAAGAGGTCGTGCGTGATCAGTACAATTTGGTAATCTCGCCAGATGCGCCTCCCGGCGAGTACCGGATTGAAGTAGGGATGTATCTGGCCGAGACTGGAGAGCGGCTGGAGGTGTGCGGGGAAGAAGGCCCATTGCCGGACAATCGAGTTCTCTTGTTCCCTCCCGTAACGATTAAGTGAGAGCAAGCATTGGAATTACTGAGAAAAGCGGCCGAAAGCAGAGTGGTCTATGGACTCGTCCTGTTAGGTCTGATCGGGCTTTTGTTCGTATGGCAGATCGGCAACCTTGGAGCTCACAACTGGCTCTACGATGAGGCCGGTTACATTGCAGTGCCTTGGATGGTTGCAGCCGGCCACACCCTCTACACTGAGGTCTATTCTCCTTCACCACCTCTGTTCACCTTGTCCGTTGCGGCTGCTTTCAAAGTCTGGGGGACCTCAGTGGAGGTAGCCCGGGCAGTCATCGTGGCCTATTCCGCCCTGGGTCTCCTGGCCGCTGCCTTGTTGGCGCGTGAGATTAGAGGCAAGGTAGCCAGTCTGGTGGCGTTGCTGCTACTTTTCTTCAGCCCTGAGTACTTCCGCCTATCGCGGGTGACCATGTCTGAGGTGCCTGCCGTTAGCCTGGCTCTTGTCTCCCTGGTAGCTTCACTGGTTTACTGGCGTTGCGGCCGAAAAGGATGGCTGATTCTATCTGGTCTGGGGCTAGCAGCCAGCTTGCTGGTGAAGCTGGTGGCCCTCTTCGCTCTCCCCTTACCCATCCTGGCGGTAGCGTTGTGTCACTTTTACCCTCTGGCTCCGAGCCCAGAACGATCTACGGCAGAAAAGGTAAAGGGAATGGTTTCAGACCTTGCCTTGTGGGCTGCATCCTTCTGCCTGCCGATTCTGCTCTGCCTGCTGATCTACGATCCACGGGCTATGTATGAGCAGGCGGTAGCCCTGCATTGGCGGGGCCGGGAGTTCCATCCTGTGGACTACAGCCGCCGCGGGCAACGTATCCTGGGATACCTCTGGCAGGATCGGGGACTGTTGATGCTGGCCCTGGGGGGCAGTCTCTCATGTTGGCTACGGCGCTCCCGTCAGGCTGTGCTGGTGGTGAGCTGGTTCTTCCTGGTTACTAGCATGATGGTCAACCAGGCGCCTCTGACAGCCCATCATATGCTTCCTATGGTCCCTCCATTGGCCATTCTGGCTGGAGCAATGGTTCAGGAGGGGTGGGATTCCTGGCTGGCACTGGTCAGGCAAAGGCGTTGGCAAGACATACTCCTGCCAGCAGTCGGCGTCGGTCTCGTAGCCTTTTACCTGGTCAACTGGCCCGCGGTGGCCGAGTCGAACCGAGAGGAAATGACCAGAACCAATACCCCTGACGAACTGGTCGAGGACGCTATCAGCCTGCTGATGCAGGTAACCGCCCCAGGCAATTTCGTGATGTCCGATGACCCCCTGATCGCGCTACTGGCGGACAGAAATATTCCGCCGACGCTGACCGGTGCGGATTGGAGGAGATTGAGTGTTGGCTATTTGACGGCTGAGCAACTCATTGCTTTGAGTGAGGAGTACGACGCCTCAGCTCTCGTTTTCTGGAGAGAGCGGTTCGATGACTTGACGGCTTATGTGGAATGGGCAGAAAATCAGTTCGAGGCCGTGGAGATTGGGAACTCACAGCATCGCGTCTATTTGCCCTCCAGGCCATCTTCTGGTGTGACCTTTGGTGATAAGATGCAATTGCTTGCCAGCCGTGTAGATGAAACCCACCTAGTTTCCACAGGCCAGTTGAAGGTCACCCTTTTCTGGCGAGCTTTGCGCCTGGTGGGAGGGGATTACACTATCTATCTCAAGCTGATCAACCCGGCTTACCATATCTGGGGGCAGCAGGACAGCCGTCCCTATCACGATGGCTCACCGACCTGGACCTGGCGGGAAGGCCAGGTCATCTATGACCCCCGCCAGTTGCAGTTGTTGCCGGGCACGCCGCCGGGGGAGTATCAAATCGAGATCATCCCGGTCGGGATATACAGCACAAAGGCGCTGGAAGCGGATACGGGAGAGCCGGTACTGGTAGGGCCGGTAGAGGTGCCACGGCGGGCTCCCCCTCTGGTAGGGGCTCTGGATATTGAGCATCCCCTGGGGGCCGAGTTGGGAGGGAAGGTGCGCCTTCTGGGTTACAACATCGAGAGCGGCTTCCGGCCGGGCGACGGCATTCACCTGACGCTTTTCTGGCAATGTCTGGAAGAGATGGGTGAGGGCTACACTGTCTTCACTCATCTGATTGATGGGGAGGGTCACATCTGGGGACAGAAGGACAACGAACCAGCCGATGGCTTCTATCTTACAACAGAGTGGCGGAAGGGTGAGATTGTGCGGGATCAGTATGATCTGACCATCCCCTTGGACATGCCTCCCGGTGAGTATCAAATCGAGGTGGGGATGTACGTGGCGGAGACGGGTGAGCGGCTGTCCGTTCTGGGCAGGGCTGCCCAGGTGCAGGACAACCGCGCGGTGCTGGGACAGATAAGGGTGACAAGGGAGCAGTAAGAAATGAATTGGGCAACATCTTCGGTGCAGCACGCGTGGGATTGAAGACCGTTTTGGATGAAAGAATTACCATGCGCCAGGTTGGCCAGTACGACGGTGAGGGGAGCATATGATAAGGAGCATCTTTGAGAGATTGCAGGAAAGGGGTCTACGCATATTGTTCGCTTTATCAGTGGTTGCTTTGTTCGGCACTTATTACACCAAGTTGGCTTCGCCTTTTTTTCTTAATTTGGGGAAGGAATCCGACGAACGCCATGTACGTAATTTCTATAGTCCAGAACAAAGCCAGGATCGTGTCTACCGCTGGACGAAAGATTGCTCATATGTCCTAGTGCCCGACTTGGGGCACATTCCTGTGGAAATCGAGATAGGAGCCGATGGGGCTCGCCCCGAAGGAGAGCCCCCGCCCAAAGTTACATTGATAGCCAACGGGGAGAAGGTGGCGGATTTTCTTGCTACGAGCGGGATTCTAGCTTATCAATTCGATTACCTTCCAACCTCTCCACCATTCCCGGGTGATCTCCTGCTGGAGATAAAATCCGAAACGTTTGCCCCGCCGGGCGACGCTTATAGGCATTTGGGCATATTGGTTAATACCGTGACAGTGAGGCCACTGTTCGCCCCCTTGTCGCCTCGACCGCTTCTTGTCTGCCTAGCAGCGGCTTTGACAGGAACCCTTTTTATCTCTCTTGGCTATCTGCTCCTACGCCACTTGGGGGTATCTCAATTAGAGTCTTCCGGCTTGTGCCTGCTGGTATTCATCGCGCTCGTGTTGGCCTTGGTCAGGCAATGGATAGCCATGAGATCCGTCCTCATCTGTCTAGGTCCTCTTATCTTCAGTTATGTAGTGGTGGTGTTTGTAGTCGACCATAGAGAACCCTTGCTGAGCAGAGCGAAACTGTTGAAAGTCACTCTAAGGGGCTGGTTACAGAGTGTGGCTTTGGTCTTACGCAACCCCGCTACTATGAAAGTTGAGAAGGTTGAAGTAATTCTGGGGCGTATTTTTATGTCCCTTATTTCAATTGTATTAACATTTCTAATACTTGATTTTGTCAGTCTGTGGTTTATTTCAAGTCGTGCGCCGATAGAAAGAAAGTTTCCTGTAGAAGCCGTCAGACGTCCAAAACCCTATACAATGTTTGGTGGTGAAGCAAACACCGGAGATTTGAACAGTCTAGGGTACAGAGGGAAAGTACCTCTGATTCCAAAAGCCACTGATGAGTTTAGAGTCTTCATGCTGGGTGGCTCAACAGTCTTTATGGGTAACCCGCCAATCGCTGTGTTGCTAGAAGAAGAATTTAAGCGTAATGGTTTCCAGAATGTCAAGGTCTACAACTTTGGCGTTGTCTCGTCAGTGTCAGGTATTGAGTTATCTCAGATTGTATTCGAGATTTCCGAATTGGAACCGGATTTAGTTGTTATGTACAACGGGGGAAACGATATTTTACACCCCTGGAGTTGGGATCCTCGGCCAGGATATCCATTCAACTTTATAGCTTATGAAAGCAACCCCTTACTGGAAAGTGATGTAAGATCGTATCCTTCTGTAGCCTTATTTGCCTATGGAAGCAACATTTTTAGATATTTATTTCCTTCCTATTTTATAAAAAAGTTTGTTCCTTTAGAGCAGCTTAGGGAAGAGACTCGATGGAAATCTGAGGAGTGGAAGGCTGAGATAGCAAGAATCTACGTTGAAAATCTAGTCAAGGCAGATAAAATATCCAGTTCCTTCGGCGCGGAGTTCATTGCATTTTTTCAGCCTTTGATCTATTTTAAAAGCCCACTGAGTGTCGAAGAAGAACAACTTATTGATAGTGACGAAAAAAACTATGCTATAGATATACAGAAAAGGATTCTCTCCGAAATCGAGGAGGTCAAAACAAGTTCCTCCGTAAAGATCATTGATCTAAGCACCATTTATGAAGGTACATCTCAACAGGTGTTCACAGATAGTATTCATACACGGCAACAAAGCAGAATTGTCGTTGCGCAAGAAATGTACAGGCAGATAGTGAATAGTTTTGAGCTAAAAGGCCAGTAGAAATCTAATTACCTAATTTTTGCCCGAATTACGGGCACGTTGCTCCTGCATTTCGCCCAAATTAAAGAGGGAGTATAGATCGTATGACAGGTGCTGACAGAGTGGGTGTTAAGGAGGTCCTGGATGCCTCTGGAAGACAAAGGGCACGGTCAGTGCGCATTAGAGCGCCTTTTTGCGGGTATTCCATAAAACTAGGTCTGGGTCAGGTAATCTGCCTTTTAGGAATATTGTTGTACACTGCGACTTTTTTCCTGTTACAGGCCAGGCTATATCAAGGCTTTCAAATGAGTTATTCAGATTTGGCGCACTTTGTGCAAACGCTGCACAATTCTTTGCACGGACGACTGCTGTGGAGCATGGGGACCCGTGCTCCAGGAGGGCAAGGAAGTCACTATTTCGGTGGGCACCTTTCCCTATGTGTGTTTCCGATTCTCTTACTCTATGCCTTGATCCCGCATGTGTACACCCTTTTCTTCCTTCAGGCCCTGGCTGGTGGGGTGGGGGCATTCGCTGTGTTCTTGCTAGCCAGAGATATGTTGTGGAGCGAGTTTGCCGCTACTTGCTTTAGCCTTGCGTACTTGTTCTACCCCTCTCTGCAGTGGGCCAACCTGAACATTCTAATATGGGGTTTCCATGTCGAGAACCTTTTCCCGCCGTTGCTACTCTTTGCTTTCTATTTTCTTAAGAGAGGGAGACAGCGCCTGTTTGCGATTTTCTTTTTACTTGGGTTAACCATCACGGAATATTATGCCATTCTCCTGGCCTCCCTGAGTCTTTTCATCCTCCTCACAGACAAGCAGCACCGGAGGGTCGCCGTGGCCACATTTTGCATCTCCCTTCTGTGGTTCGTAGCAGCAACATGGTGGATCATCCCCTATTTTCGGGGAGGAAGCTCTCCATGGTATTTTGACGCCAAAAAACCGGGGGGAATCGGCAATCTTCTCCGGCAACCCTTGCTCTTGGTCCCACAACTGATAAGGCCGTTTCCGGCTTATCTATTTGTCTTGCTTGCTCCCGTCCTGTTCTTGCCCTTGGCGAGTTTTCCTGTTTTTACCACTGTATTTCCAAACCTATTTTTATATTTTAGTGCTCCTGCTGGGGGATATCACATTCCTCTGAGCCCAATATCTTGGCATGTTAACGCATTTATACCTATGGTCTTTATTAGCGCCATTCTGGGCATGCGCAACATCCTTCGTCTGGTGGAAAAACGACTTTCAGGAAAGATGGCATTGCAGATAAGCTCTCTCGTCCTGCTGATTGTAATGGTGTTTCTTGACTACTGGTGGGGTCCTTTCCCTTTCTCTTCGGCTGTCCGTCCTGGCCGATATGTACTGGATGAGGATCGGATCAAAAGTGTCCAAGAAGTTAAGACCATGATCCCGCAGGATGCCTCGCTCAGTGTGACTTCAAAGCTGTCTTCTCATTTCTCACAGCGCCGATTTCTGTACAGTTTTGACGATCGCTGGGAAACAGCCGATTACATCCTCATTGGATTCGACCCTGCCCAAAATGTAACCGGGAGGGAACTTCAGAACAGCCGCAACCATGAACTGATCTACTCGAGTCACGATGTCTATCTATTCAGAAATAGATTTGCCAAACCGGTTATCCAGCACACCTTGCAAGCCAACCTGGGCGGCAAGGTCCAATTGTTAGGTTACGTTGCAAGTGCAGATAGGGTTAAAGCGGGTGATGAGTTGAAACTCACTTTGTATTGGCAAGCTTTGGAGGAAATGAAAACTAGCTATACAGTGTTCACCCATCTTGTGGATGAGAGTGGTGGGATCTGGGGGCAGAAGGACAATCTGCCTGTGGACAGAACCTACCTCACTACAGAGTGGCGGGTCGGAGAGATTGTCATAGATAAGTATGAAATAGAGGTGGATCCCACTACCGTCCCCGGTGAATACACTCTTGAGGTAGGAATGTATGAGTGGATTTCGGGTGAGCGGCTGCCTGTCCTGAATGCGGACGGCCAAGTCGAAGATGATCGGGTGATTCTGGGTACGGTATGGGTGGAAGAGCCGTGAAATCCTCTGGTGTTGTAGTGCTAATCTAACGAAGTACGAAGAGTTCAACTCTGTGCTCTCAGGGAACAGAGTGGTTTAAAAGCATAGGGAACAAGGAGGTGAAGGAACACGATGATCAACATCGGCATCATAGGCTGTGGATATTGGGGGGTCAACTATATCCGCGTCTTCAATGAACTGGTGGACTCGCAGATGACGAAAGCCTGCGATAAAAGGTCGGAGCGCCTGAATCTTGTCCGGCAGCGCTATCCAACAATGGAGGTGACCAGCGATCCTCAAGACCTGTTGGAGGATTCTGAACTTGACGCGGTGGTGGTCTCGACGCCGGCCGATAGCCACTTTGCCCTGGCTGAAAAGGGTCTGCTGAAAGGCAAACACCTTTTGGTGGAGAAACCCCTTACCACGACTGTTAAGGAAGGGGAAAAGCTGGTGGGCCTGGCTGAGAAAACATCGAAGGTACTGATGGTGGGCCATACCTTTCTATATAATGCAGGTATCAGGAAAATGAAAGAGTGCATCCAGGCCGAGGACTTTGGAAGGATGTACTATTTACACTCTACCAGGACCAACCTGGGACCCATCAGGAACGACGTGAACGCTATGTGGGACCTGGCTCCGCATGACGTCTCCATTTTCGATTACTTCCTGGAGGCCCAACCCCTTTGGGTCAGTGCGGTCGGCAGCAGACTCCTTGACAACAGCAAGGAAGACGTGGGGTTCATTACGTTAGCCTACCCTGGGGACGTTATCGGAAACATCCACGTCAGTTGGGCCGATCC
>JBGVTF010000048.1:0-7294 GCA_041862415.1 Anaerolineae bacterium
AGACCATCAAAAGGGCCCGGCTCGTGGTGGACTCGCGGGAGGCCTGCTGGGCCGAGGCTGGCGATTTGATCATCCCTCGTCACCAGGGTCTCATCTCCGAGGACGATATTTACGCCGAGTTGGGTGAGATTGCGGCCGGGACGAAGCGCGGCCGCGAAAGCGACGAAGAGATCACTTTCTTCAAATCGGTGGGCAACGCCGTTCAGGACGTCTCGGTGGCCAGAAAGGTTCTGGAGGAAGCGGACAGGTTGGGCCTGGGTCTCGAAGTCGAGCTATGACTCGACGCTATAGGAATTCTCTTCTGGAGTAGCGAAACTTGTTTCGCGTTGGACTGACGCAGAACGAGTTCTGCTACTCCGCCGATGGTCCATGTTCACGACACGACAAAAGCCCCCTCGTCCTTAAATTAGGCACAAGGGGGCTTTATCTGTTGGATGCTCTCAATTGTCGCGAGCGCAACGGAAACCGACGACCCGCAGGCGGCGATCGGGATGGGCAATGTCTCGGCGGGCGCAGCGGGCGTCGTCCCCAGGATGGTTCCAGGAGCCGCCGCGCACCACTTTGTATTTGTGGCCGAAGAAAGGGGATCGGTAAGCGCTGCCTGGATAAGCATCATACCAGTCAGCAACCCACTCCCAGACGTTCCCGGCCATATCGCAGACACCGTAGGGGCTGGCCCCATCTGGATAGCTTCCTACGGGCGTCGTGTCACCGACGCGATAGTCCGAATTTAGCCTGTGAGGATCGAACTGCTCACCCCAGGGGTAGGTCGCACCCTCCGTCCCCCGGGCCGCTTTCTCCCACTCCGCTTCGGAAGGCAGCCGCTTGCCGTGGTGCTCGCAGTAGGCTTTGGCTCCGTACCAACTGACCTCTATCACCGGGTGAGCATCGTATCCCCTCTCCGCCACGTATCGTCCCTCCTGGTAGAGAAGGTGGCTGTCAGGATTCTCGACTTTCGTATCAGTGCAGATGTGCCCTCCGCACCGCCCCTGGTCTCCCTGCGTGGCGTTCAGGAACTCGGCGTACTGGGCGTTGGTGACCTCGTACCTGTCTATCCAGAAAGCCCCCAGGTGGACCTGGTGCACCGGCCCCTCGTCCGCATCTCCCTCGCTGCTTCCCATCCAAAAAGCACCGGCCGAGACGAATACCATCTCCCCGTCGGGGGACGCGGCCTGAGGCAGGCACCCGGCCAGGCCGACCAGCAGGAGCAAAGCCACCAGCAGCCGACCCACAAGGGTATGGCCAGAGCAAAAAGGAATAACTTCCGCTCCCGCCGGATTTGCAATCCGGCGGTCCGACGGCTGGATTACAAATCCAGCCAGAGCAAACCGGGGCGTCATGCTTTTGCGAACCATAAAATCAGCAGCCCCCTTTCCCTTGCTACAGGAAAAGGGGGCCTTCATCATCGCTCCGTTTCCTTTGTACCGCAACAGCGCCACTATTGCGGCACAGGCGGCACTATTGCGCCCCAGGTGGCAAAAGCACATTTCACCCACCCAGGTAGGCTTTTTTCACATCCGGGTTGTTGGCCAGTGCCTGTGAAATGTCTTCCAGGACGATGTTCCCTGTCTCCAGCACGTAGCCCCGGCTGGCGAACTGTAAAGCCATGCGGGCGTTCTGCTCTACGAGAAGAATGGTTGTCCCTTCCTTGTTGATGTCTTTCAGTGCGTCGAACAGGCTCATCATCAACACAGGGGCCAACCCCATGGAGGGCTCGTCCAGGAGCATCAACTTCCTTCCGCTCATGAGGGCCCTCCCAACAGCCAGCATCTGCTGTTCCCCACCGCTCAGAGTCCCGGCCTTCTGTATTTCCCTTTCTTTCAGGCGCGGGAAAAGAGAGAACACCAGCTCAAGATCCCGCTCGATCTCTTTGCCATCCTTGCGTGCAAAGGTAGCCAGCCTCAGATTCTCCATGACCGTCAAGTTGCCAAAAAGGCGCCTTCCCTCGGGGACGTGGGAGATGCCAAGTTCACTGACCACCTTATCGGCAGGATAATGGAACAGATCTTTCCCCATGTAGGTCATCTTGCTTCCTGGTTCGGCGGGGACCAGACGGGAGATTGCTCTCAACGTCGTGCTCTTGCCGGCCCCATTGGCCCCAATGATGCACACGATCTCCCCTTCATCTACCTGGAAGCTGATGCCATGAAGGGCCCTGATCCCCCCATAGGAAACCCCTAGATTCTCAACTGATAGCAGCATCAGGTTATCCCCTCCTTGCCTAGATAGGCATCAATTACCCTGGGGTTGTTTCGTATTTCCTCTGGCGTGCCCTGCGCTATTAACGCCCCGAAGTCTATAGTCTGAATGGTCTCACAGAGGTCCATGACCACTTTCATCCTGTGCTCGATGAGGAAAATGGCCAGCCCCAGCTCGTCTCGTATCCGCCGAATGACTTGCACCATCTCAGCCAGCTCTTCTGGGTTCATCCCTGCGGTGGGCTCATCCAGGAGCAAGAGCTGGGGTTCCGAAGCCAGTGCCCTGGCCATCTCCACCCTTCTCTGGAGGCCGTAGGGCAGGTTGATCACCACCTGGTCCGCGACGTGACGGATTCCCACCATCTCCAGAAGACGGTAGGCCCTCTCTTCGATCTCGGCTTCTTCCCTGTGGCGCCGGGACGTGCCGAAGAAGGCTCCCATCAACCCGTACTGGATCTTCGAATAGCGGGCCAGCTTCACGTGGTCGAGAGCGGTCAGATGCCTCCACAGGCGAAGGGTCTGGAACGTCCTGCAAATGCCCATGGCGGCAATGTCGTAAGGCTGAAGTCCTACCAAATTCCTCTGGCCATCCAAGATGACTTCCCCCTCGGTAGGCCTGTAGATGCCCGTGATGAGGTTGAAGATGGTCGTCTTTCCCGCTCCGTTAGGCCCGATCAGCCCTCTGACCTGGCCTAGCTCAATCTCCATATTATAGTCGTAGACGGCCCGCAAACCACCGAAGAAATGGGTCATGTTCTTAACTTGAAGCAAGGGCATGTCTCACCTCTCTTTCCCCGGCACTTGCCTGGGCTGCAAAAGATCCTCGACGTTGACCTCCGTGAAAGAGATCAGGCCCGCTGGCCGCCGGATCATGAGCACGATGAGCAGGATAGGAATCACGATCCATTTGAAGAGCTGCAGCGGGCGAAGCACTTCCATCAGGAGTTGGAGGCCAATCGCGCCGGTGATGGAACCGATGATCGAGTTCAGTCCCCCCAGATAGACCATCGCCAGGACCTCACTGAGCTTATAAACGCCAAAGGTGCCAGGATTGATGTAGCCAATTACGTGGGCGAAGAGCCCACCCGCAACGCCAGCCCAGAAGGCGGCAAAGAGAAAGGTCACAATTTTCGTGCGGCGGGTATTGATGGTCATGGCACCGGCAGCGGTTTCGTCATCTCGCACGGCGCACGGTGCCTTTCCGATCGTGGAGCGCGTAAAGTTGTAGATCACCCACACGCAGATGGCCGTCCACACAAACAGGGTAGGCAGACCGGCCCACTTCGGCTGGTTCATGAGGCCACGGGGCCCCCCGATGATTTCCAGGTTCTCGATCACGCTCTTGACGATGAACATGAACGCCAGGGAAATGATGGCCAGATAGTCACCCCTGGTGCGGAAGGAGGGGATGGCCACCACCAGGGCTCCCACAGCGGCCACCAACCCGCCGCCGATCAGGGCCAGGGGGAACATGAATGGCCCTAACGCTGGAGGGAGAAGCGGCGCCCCGAAGACGTCGTCGTTGACGAAGAGCAACACGGTCAGGACTGAAGCGCCGTAAGCCCCCAGCGCCATGAACCCGGGGTGTGAGCAGGAGAACTCCCCCATGTAGCCATTCACCAGGTTCAGGCTGAGGGTGAGGATAATTGATACAAAAATAAAGCTCAGAAAGAGCGTTCGGTAGGCGTTGATGCCTCCCCACAAATGCAGTGTGGCATAGAGCAACCCCAGGTGGAGGATCAGCGAGACCCAGAGTGGAAACCTTTCGAGAAGCCACTTGGCCAGCCTGTTGGCCAGGGGAGCGCTCAAGCGGGCGACGACCAAGGTCGGCAGGGCATAGACCAGGAGGACGTAAGCCGCCGCACTGGGGATCAGCGCTGGCTTGGTCAGCATGATCCGCAGGCCGAACAAGCCGGGGATGCCGGACAGGCCGAGCGCTCGAGCCAAAGGGTAGCCCACAGCTTGCTCGATCACCATGGCAAGGAAGGCCCCGAAAAGCCAGCCCAGCAGCGGAATCGGGGCCAACTGCGATCGAACCTTGGCCAGCAACGTGTTTCTGGCTATTACTTGTGCGGGCGGTACAGTGCTCCCTCGCACTTCCATCTCGATTTCTCCTTTTCATTGATCATGTACGCGCGGCACCTCGTGGCTACCTCAGGTCACAGCCTGAGCCGGGCAGTGAAAGGCTCACCGAAGAAACCATGCGGCCTGAAGGTCAGAATGAGCAGGATGATCGAATAGGCGATCACATCGCGCAGCGTAGAGGGGAAGATGGCGGCCACAAAGATCTCAATGAACCCCAACAAAAATCCAGCCAGTGCCGCTCCCAGGATCGAGCCTCTTCCCCCCAGGATCGCAGCCACGAAAGCCTTCCAGCCAATCAGCAGGCCCATGTAGGGCTCAAGCACGGGATAGGCGATGCCGAAGAAGATTCCCGCCGCGGCTGCCAGAGCGGAACCGAGGGCGAAGGTCAGCGCGGCGATGGTGTTCAGCGGCACGCCCATCAGCGGGACCACGACGAAGTCGTAGGCCATGGCCCGCATGGCCATGCCCCACTTGGTCCTGCGCACGATCTGATGCAAGCCGAGCATCAGCAGGATGGAGAGGAAGACGATCATGATCTTCACGTTGGTCACTGTGACCGGACCGAGCTGATACCTCTTCGTCTCGATCAGGATGGGGAAGCTTTGCCGTTGGGCACCCAACAGAATCAGGTTGCCCGTCTCCAGGATGATGCCTATCATCAGGCCGGTGATGGCAGCCGATGCCCGGAGCGACCCTCGCAAGGGTCGATAGCCCACCCTTTCGACGAGCATCCCCACGAAGGACGTCAGGAACATGGCCAGGAGGATGGTCAACGCGAGGCTCAACCAGTTGGGCAGGGCAGGGATGCCCAACCACGCGACGAGAGCCGTTAGACCGAGCAAGACACCCAGCCCGATGTAGGCCCCGACCATGAAGATGTCACCGTGGGCGAAGTTGAAAAGCAGGAGAACGCCGTAGACCATGGAGTAGCCCAGGGCGATCAAGGCGTAGAAGCTGCCCCACTGCAAAGCATTGAACAGATGTTGAAAAAAGGTGGCTGGTGACATGCCAGAAAGTAGAAAGATCAAAGCTATCATCAGGATGACGCCTACGAGGCTAAAGATTACGATTCTAAGTTTTCCCATGATGATCTCCTTAAGCCTTTTTTTGGGGGGGGCGGGCTAAGGGGGTTCTCC
This sequence comes from Anaerolineae bacterium, assembly GCA_041862415.1. Classification (GTDB taxonomy): domain Bacteria; phylum Chloroflexota; class Anaerolineae; order E26-bin7; family E26-bin7; genus E26-bin7. The sequence continues at coordinate 5,420 of JBGVTF010000048.1, forward strand.
CCTTAGCCCGCCCTTCTGGTGCGATGAGAGATGGACCCCACACCCAACAGGTTGTGTTTCTCTTAGACCTATGGGCAGGCCGACTTGTAGAACTCGAACTCCTGGGCCTCGTTGATCTTGACGATGACCGCGCACTTGATCGGGTCCCCCTCCTCAGTGAAGGTCATCTTGCCCGTGATGCCGTCAAAGTCCGTGATCTTGGCCAGGGCATCGCGGACGCACTTGCGATCCTTCGCCAGGTCGCCGGTGATGGTGCCGCAATCCTGGATGGCCTTCTGCACGATCAGCGCCGTATCCCAGGTCAAGGCCGCCACGTCGTCCGGGACATAGCCATGCTTCTCAGTATAGCGGTCAATGAACTCCTTGGTGGCGCCCTTGGCCCCCGCGGCAGCGTAGTGGGTGCTGAAGTAGTTCCCTACGCAATCCTCGCCGCAGAGCGGCATCAGCTCCGCCGAGCCCCAGCTATCGCTGCCCAGGACGATCTGCTCCAGCCCCAACTCCTTGGCCTGCTTCACGATCAAGGGCACCTCGTCGTAATACTGGGGAGTGAAGAGGAACTCAGCACCCGAGTCTTTGATCTTGGTCAACTGGGCGCTAAAGTCCCGGTCCTTGGTGGTGAAGGTCTCGAAAGCCACCACCGAGCCGGGGCCATGGATCTCCTCGAAGGCTGCCTTGAAGAACTCGGCCAGGCCCTTGGGGTAGTCACTGGCCACGTCGTAGAGCACGGCGGCCTTGGTGGCCCCGAACTCGTCGGTAGCGAACTTGGCCACCACTGGCCCCTGGAAGGGGTCCAGGAAGCAGCCACGGAAGACCCAGGGCCGATCCAACGTCGTGCGGGGGTTCGTGGACCAGGGGCTGATGCACGGCGTCTCGTTGGCGTCAGCGACCTCCCCGGTGGGGATGGCCTGCTTGCTGGCATAAGCGCCGATGATCACCAGCACCTCATCCTCCACGATCAGCTTCGTCGCCGCCGCCGCAGCGGATTCGCCCTTGGACTCGTTGTCCTCGTGGATCACCTCGACTTTATACTTCTTTCCCCCGACCTCCAGGCCGCCAGCCGCATTAATGTCCTCCAGCCACATCTCCAGGCTGTACTTCGCTCCCTCCCCCACCTTGGGGATGTCGCCAGTCAGGGGAGCAACGTTGCCGATCTTGATGGTCTCGGGAGCCCCGGGGCCGCAGCCGCCGATCACGGTTGCCAACAAACTCAGGGCTAGAATCAAGAGCCCAATCTTCTTCAACATGATGGTATCCTCCTTCTAATGCTAATGCGATAGTGCTGCCAGTGTCTCCGTCCACTGCGACTGTGAAGACTCGAGTTTTTCCGATACCATTACCTCCCTTCTATCCTAACCTATTGGGACAGCAGACGCTGCCCTTCGCTCTGTTTGATTCTCACAAACTGACCGAAGGAGGAAATCCCCCGGTAAAGAACAAGGGTCTGTAGAAGCTAACCCGAGACCGTCGTCGGTAGCATCTATTCGTACGGTAGGAACTCGCCGTCTGCGCTGATGACGTAGGCGACGTGCACCGTGCCCAGTCGGTCACCCTTCTCGTCGTAGCCGAGCACGGGGCCGGTCACACCGGGGTAATCCTTGAACTCGGTGCGCAGGTACCCGGCCATAGCATCCGTGTCGGTGCCGCCGGTCCCCTCCATGGCCGCAGCGATGACGTTGAAAGCGTCGGCCACCATCAGCCACCAGATGCTGGTCAGGTCCTCGCCGTATTTGGCACTGTAGGCCTCGACGAAGGCCTGGGCCTCAGGATAGGGAATGTCCTTGGGCAGAGGCTCGGTGGTGAAGTAAGCACCAGCCGCCGCTTCCTTCCCCGAAATCTCGACCATCTCCGGGTTGTTGCAGGCGTTGCCCAGCACCC
>JBGVTF010000049.1:0-10070 GCA_041862415.1 Anaerolineae bacterium
GGTAGCTCGCATAGTCCTCGCTGTAGTTCTTCTCCTCTCGACTCATTTCCTTTCCCCCTGCTGATGAAAACTCACCCAGGGCCTCACTCGCTCTCTAGGTGGATGCGATGATGACTGTAAACACAGAACCAGACGAGCGTATTATTGATGCCAGCCAGCAATACAGCTAGGCTCCCAGTTCCTCTATTTGCGCCTTGATCTCTGCAATTTCGTCTTTGGCAGCGTCAATCTGGTTGAGCACAGAGATGGGAACGTCCCCACCTGACATGTCACTTCTCTGCTGTAAGTGGTTCAGGTTCCTCTCGTGAATTCTAAGTCTTTTCCTCAGCGTGACTACTTTCTCTAACCTGTCCTTCCTTTTCCCGAGTACATCGAGCTCTTTCTGGATTTCAGCCAGACGAGCCGGATCTTTGCCCTTATAATCGGGTCGCCAAGGCGCTGTGATCCGCTCCTTCTCCTGTTCAAGATCAAACACTTGCCCCTTGAGTCTAGTAAGCTCTGTCTCTAGGGCTTCGTCGCTCATTGTCAGGTAAGAAGCCGGAGCCGGAGTTGATGTCGGTAAGGCGGGCGTGGCAGGCTCACCCGTAGGTGCGGGAGTTGTCTTTACTGGGGCAGCAGTCGAAACAGCGGCTTCAGCGGGCGGCGCGCCCACCAGTGTGTCGCGTAAGGCACAGAAAAAGTGGTCGAAGTAGCCATCCTCGCCTTCGATGGTTGTCCCTTTTCGGACCCGCATGGCCCGCCCGATGAAATCGCTGACGGTTGGAGCCGAGGGGTTCACGTACCACAGAGCCCCACCCTTTTCCCGGAGGCAACGATTGATGTCGTCATCCCTCATGCTGTGACCGCTGATGATGACATCCCGGCTCAGGTAGTCGGTCAACACCCGCTCTATCTTCTCGCTGAACTGAAAAATCTCCTCGGGCGTAAAAGCCAAGATACGAGCACCCAAATCGCCGTGCAGTTTCACCAGCTTGATGCGGGGTTGCCGGTAACTCAGGGCCTTGATGATCCCTTCCTCGGTGTCCTGGCCGTTGATCAGCACCGTGAAGTCTCGGCTACGGAGGCCAGCGTCGGCAAAGGCGTCCTCGACAAAGGTGTCGTAGTTGGTGGAGAAAATGACGTCAAAGTAGCCCTCCCTGGCCAGTTGGGCCAGGGCGTGATAGCCAGCCGAAGGCCGTTGCCCTTCGATGTGCTTCTTGATGATGGCGTATCGCTCGCTCTCGCTGAAGCCATCCAGGATGTCGTAGAACTCGGTGACCTTATCATCCCACGTCATGGCGCTGGGGTCTTTCCCACTGTAGTCGTCCACCACGCTCTCGATCACCTTGCCGAAGGAACTGGCCCCCGAAGTAAGGGAGGCGCCAGCTCCCAGGATCAGCACGTAGGGCGGCTCGGCGTTCTCCTGGCGGGCTCTCATGAGATTGGCCAGTTTTCGGATTGCACGCGAGGCCATAGCTTTACCTCCTCATTGACGATAACAGCAGACTGCTCCTTTCGCCTACAATACTATTTTACCCTGCCTTGCTCGCTATGTCAATACCCAATGAATTTTGAATTTAGCCTGCGCAGCAGGCCGGGGGGGCGTGGGGGGTGTCCCTCCACAATTCCTTTTCCCTCCATCAGGTGAGGGATTGGCTCTTCGGGCTGAGCCCTTCGACTTCGCTCAGGACAGGCCTCAGGACAAAGCCCACCGAGTTGAGCCTTGGCGGGTGAACAAGAAAGGGGCCAGAGCCGGAGCTCTAACCCCTTGAATTTCGATCTCAACCTGTGGCGCCTGCACCGCAATAGTGGTGCAACAGTGCCACTTCACTTCAATTCCGGCTGAAGCATTCCGTAGTCGCCGTCCTTACGGCGGTAGAGGATGTTTATGCCGTCAACCTCACGGTTGAAAAAGACGAAGAAGTCGTGGCCTAACAGTTCCATCTGCTCGATGGCTTCATCTGGGGTCATGGGAACCATCGAGAATCGTTTGATCCTGACAATACGATGGGCTTCCTCCTCCAGCTCCTCAATGGGTAGGGATTCGTCACGGGCACGGCGACCACGGGCACGGCGTTTGCCCTTGTAGCGGGCAATCTGGCGGTGTATTTTGTCCAGAACGGCGTCAATGGAAGCGAATATGTCATCCGTTCTTTCCTCAGCGCGCAGGATAGTGCCGTTGCTTCGCAGGGTTACCTGAACCACCTGGCGATCCTGGGCACTTCTAACCTTCTCTGTGGAGAGCTCCACCCGAGCTTCGCTGATGCTTGGGAGATAACGATCCAATCTGCCTATCTTTGTCTCGACGTACTCGCGCAACCACTCTGTCACCTCCAAGTTCTTGGCTTTGATAATCAGTTGCATGTCCCTTTCTCCTTTCTTCAATAAAGCGCCGCCCTATGGCGTGGTGTGTCTCGATTGATTGAGGTGTGGCTAGAACAACAATGTCCTAGCGTGCCCGGGCCAGGGTTAGAGCCCAGACGGTATGGACACCTCCTCGCTTCAGGGCCAAGCTGCAAGCCTCCAACGTCGCTCCAGTGGTGTAGACGTCGTCCACCAGCAACACCCTTTTGCCTGCCAACTGGTCATCGGGGCAACGAAAGGCCCCGCGCACGTTCTCCTTACGCTCCTCGGCCTTCAGCTCAACCTGGGGGGATGTATGTCGTACACGGATCAGAGCATTTTCCAGCACTGGCAGGCCCACTCCTTTTCCCAGTTCTCTGGCCAGCAGAGTGGCCTGGTTATAGCCGCGTTCGCGCAAACGTCGGGCGTGGAGAGGCACGGGAACAATGACGTCGGCAGGGAGGTGGACGTCCTGCCAGTATGAGGCCATCATCTCGCCCAGGGGAGCGGCCAGGTCCTGTGAATTGGAGTATTTGAGGCGGTGTATGGCCTCACACATGGGGCCCTCGAAAAAGGCGACGGAGCGGACACCGTCAATCTGCAAGAAAGCGCGCTGACAACGAAGGCAAAGCTTGCCCTTGGCCGTGGGGAGGCCACAGCGGGGGCAGAGAGGAGGCCTGAGGAGTTCGATGGCGTTGCGACACTGCGAGCAGAGCCAGCCGCCAACTCTACGGCAGCCAACGCAGCGTGGAGGAAAGAGCAAATCGAGGAAGGTTCTCTTAAGAAGGGCAAGGTCTGCGCTTGTAGGTGCCAAATCTTTCTTTCCTATCCGCTCCTGACCACTCGAAGCGTATGGGGAAGATAGATAAAGCCTCAGGTTGCCTATCCGATTGGGGAGAACAGAGGCTGCACCGAGGCTTCGGAAGTGATGAAACGTTCTACCCGCTTTTGCATTGGGTGTGGCCAAAACAACCTGGAGACGAGGCCCTAGCCAGCTTCTTCCGCCTGAAGCTCCACTGCCCAGGCCATTCTAGCCAGACCCTCTCTAAATAACTCCAAGAACGCCCGAGCGCATCACGACCAGGAGCGCTGGCCCCAGGAGAACGATAAAGAGGGCGGGGAAAATCAAGAAAGCCATGGGGAACAGCATCTTGACGGGGGCCTGGTGCGCTTTTTCTTCGGCCCGTTGGCGGCGTCTGATGCGCATTTGCTCCGATTGGATGCGCAACACTTTGGCGATGCTAACGCCCAATTGATCGGCCTGGATGATGGCCGCTACGAAGCTGCTTACGTCGGGCACATCCATCCTGTCAGCCATATCCCGTAGGGCCTCGCGCCGCAACTTGCCCATCTGAATCTCCTGGATGACGCGGTTGAAAGCCATACTGAGTTCGTTCTCCCACTTTTCGGCCACTTTGGACATAGCGGCGTCGAATCCCAGGCCAGCTTCGACGCTGATGGTAAGCAGGTCAAGAGCGTCGGGCAGGGCCTTCACTAATTTATCTTGCCTAGCTCTGATCTTGCTCAACAACCAGAGGGTGGGTAACAGGTAGAACCCCAACCCGCCCGCAACGAGCGTGGCAAGGAATCGCTTGGGCAAATACTGGCCGGTGAGGGTCAACAGGAGGAAAGTCATTGTCGCCAGGAGAATCCCAGCCAGTCCTCGGACTCCCAGGAACTCGGTCGGCCCCCAGCCATAGGGCCTACCGGCCAGTTCCAGTTTGTGGCGGATCTCCTCAATGTTACGCTGGGGGGCAAAACGGCCTATGAACTGGGCACTGCCTTGAATGAGAGGTTTGATGACACGCTGGCTGAAAGGCTGCGACAGTTCGATTTCTTCCAATGTCAGAGTCCGCCCTCCGTACTCGACCAGACGATCCAACACCTGGTCCGAAGAGCGAGGTGCCGCTACCCCCACGAAAAGCAGGACAACGCTCCCTAGCATGGCCAGGGCAACGATCAGAATCACCGGTGACATAATCCAACCTCCTGACTACCAATACAGACTGGTCTACACCTCGATGCGTACGATCTTCTGGATAGCGATGAAGCCGGTCACAATGCCGACAGTTGCCACACCGATCATGATCCATCCGCAAAGCTCTTCGAACATGGCGTTTATGTAATCCGGGTTCATCAAGTAAAGTATCAGGCCCAGAACGAGGGGCAAAAAGCTGATGACATAGCCAGAAATCATCCCCTGGGCGGTCAGGACCCTGATTTCGCCTTTGATCCTCACTCGCTCGCGGATGGTGAAGCCAATGATCTCAAGGATCTCAGACAGATTGCCGCCCACTTCGTGCTGAACGTTGATGGCCGTAATCATCAGATCCAGGTCGTCGCTCTGGATGCGGCGCAACATATTGTTCATAGCCTGCTCGTTGGACAATCCCAGACCAACCTCCCGCACAACCCGCGCAAACTCTTCTGAAATAGGGGCTGGAAGCTCTTTGGCCACCGTCTCCATAGATTGGAGCAAGCTGTAGCCAGCGCGGAGAGAGTTGGCCAGGAGGTTAATAGCGTCTCCCAACTGGTCGTTGAAAGCGTGCAGCCGTCTACGCTCCTGAATTTTCAGATAAATACCGGGGGCATAGAATCCGGCCACACCGGCTGCGATAGCCAACAACCAATTCTGGTGGAAGATCAGGTAGCCGATGAGGAAGAAGCCCAAAACGCTGGTAAAGTTCAGGATGACGTACTCGCCCGGGGTGAGTTTCACGTCAGCGCGGGCCAGTTGTGTGGCGATTTTGCCCGCAAAGCCTCGTCCGGCAATGGCCTTATCCACACCGGCGGCCAGAAGCGAAGGCCTTTTTTTCTCTTCCCTCTGCACGGCTATAGGCTCGGCCACTCCGCTGGTGTACTCTTCCAGGCGGTCCTCAATGGCCTTATCGCCAGCTCCCATGGCACTGGCTATCCCCCAGAAGAGGATTATCACCGCCAGCACGGTGACTATAGCAAATATAATCACTGTAGGACTCATAGCAACATTCCTCCTGTGCGGCAATTACCTGCCGCTGACCCCTCAGATAGTCCCCCTCTCGAGTGTTGCTGGTTTGCCAGCCACTACCTGCGCTAACCTGCTCTTCCTGGATCGCCAGATCCAGGGGATTGGCGGCGGATCTGGCGATCCCGCCGGAGCAGGATGGGACAGCAACATCCAAGGGGGAGACTACCACCCCTCACTCTATCGCCTATGGCTGCCAAGGTGATAGGCGATCAATACAATCGCTCAGTGCCGAATATACTGGCCGGTAGGTGGATGTTGGATTGTTCGATCTTTTCGACGAACTTGGGCCTGATACCAGTAGGGCGAAGTCGTCCAATGACTTTCCCGGCCTCGACACCTGTCTGCTCGAAGACAAAGATGTCGGACATGACGATGATATCCCCCTCCATGCCCTGTACCTCAGTGATTTTGACCACCTTTCTTGTGCCGTCCCTACAACGCTCCTGATGGACGATCAGGTCAATGGCTGAGGCTACTTGCTCGCGGATGGCTCTCAAAGGCAGATCCATACCGGCCATCAGGCACATGGTTTCCAGACGGGCCAGGGTATCACGGGGGCTGTTAGAGTGAGCCGTGGTCAGAGAGCCATCGTGGCCGGTGTTCATGGCCTGGAGCATGTCCAGGGCCTCCCCGCCACGGCACTCACCGACGATGATGCGGTCGGGGCGCATACGCAGGCTGTTGATGACCAGGTCCCGGATAGAGACCGCGCCTTTGCCCTCAATGTTGGGCGGGCGCGATTCCAGAGTGACCACGTGTTCCTGACGGAGTTGAAGTTCGGCCGCGTTCTCGATGGTGATGATGCGCTCATCGTCGGGAATAAACCCTGACAGGACGTTCAGAAAAGTCGTCTTGCCCGAACTTGTGGCTCCGGAGACGATCATATTGATCCGAGCGATAACGCAAGCCTTAAGGAACTCGATGGCTTCTGGGGTGATGGTCCCGAAATCAATCAGGTTCTCGACGGTGAGGGGTGTCCGGGCGAACTTGCGGATGGTCAGCACCGGGCCGACCAGGGAAAGCGGTGGGATGATGGCGTTCACGCGGGAGCCATCGGGCAGCCTGGCGTCAACATAGGGCGAGCTCTCATCAATGCGCCGGCCCAGGGGGGCGACGATGCGGTCAATGATGCGCATGAGGTGCTCTGCGCTCTCAAAAGACGTATTGACTTTCTCCAGCTTGCCCTTGCGCTCAATGTAGATGCTATTGGGCCCATTGGCCATGATCTCGGTGATGGTTTCATCGGCCAGCAAGGGCTCGATGGGACCGAGCCCCAGAATCTCGGCCACGATTTGCTCAAAGAGTCGCTGACGCTCGGACCGGCTGAGGATGATGCTCTCCTGAGCCAGGATGGTGTCATACATTTCCTCGATGGTGCGCCGCACTTCATCTGTGCGGGTGATGTCCATCGTGGGATCGAGCTCGGCTATGAGTTTATCCTGAATGCGGTTCTTGAGATCCATGTAGGCATCACGAGGCGGGGCCGAGACGGGCCTCTTGACACGCAATTCCTGAAGCTTGGAAGGCGCTTCAACGAGTTCTTGACTTTTTTCTATTCGTTTCAGTAGGGACATGATCTATCTCACCTCTTTAAGGGATAAAGCTACCTGGCAAAGCGAAAGCGATGAGCGAGCTTCTCGCCAGCGGGCGTCTCGGCTGTTTCGGCTACTTCCTCTTTCTCTATCAAAGTGTCCAGCAATTGGTGAGCCAGTTTGACCACATCTTGCGTGAGGGGGCTGTTGGTGGCGCTAAGGACGAAAGGCGCACCCTGATTGGCGGCAAGCGTTGCCACCCGCTCGTCAAGGACAACAGAAGCCGCCACCGGATGTTTAATACCAGCCTCGATACTCTCCGCTCGAATGCTGCCACGGCGGTCAACTTTGTTGACGGTCAAAAATACCTTATCTGTCGGATACCCCAAAGCTTCGGTCACTTCAAAGAAGAGCTTTGTATTCTTGACGGACGGAATATCGGGGGTCGTAATCAAGACGATGCGATCTGAGACATCCATTATGGTCAGCACCAGGTCATGAAGGGAAGTCCAGGTATCCACGACAATGCAATCGAAATTCTTCCTCAACTCTTCCAGGAGCTTCTTCATGAGATCTGGAACGACCAAATCGGCCATCTCGGGGCGGGGTGGGGCTAGCAGGGCTTTGATACCCGAGGGGTGAGGCACCATGACGCTATTGAGGAGTTCCCCGTCGAGTTCATCCATGTGCGGCACCAGATCAACGATGGTTCGGACGGGTTTCAGGTTCAGCAAGACGGCCACGTCGCCAAATTGAAGGCTGCTGTCCACGAGAACGACCCTGCCTTCTGTTTCCGTTTGCAAGGCGATGGCCAGATTGATGGCGATGGTGCTGCATCCCGTCCCACCCTTGGGGCTGAACACACAAATGACCTTGCCCAGTTCATCTGGGCCAAGGGGCTGCCTTTGCGCGGTCGCTGAGACCGGCGGCGCAGGGGCCTGATAGCGGGCCCGCTGGGTGGCACCCAGTTCGTAGACCCGACGGATGCGTGAGACCAGCTCGTCGCTGGAGAAAGGCTTGATCAGAAACTCTCGCGCCCCGGCCAGCATGGAGCGCCGCAGGTAATCGGCATCCCCCTGCACAGACATCATGATCACCTGGGATGTGGCCTCCTGGCAAATGGCCTCACTGGCGGTGATGCCATCCATGCCAGGCATGTTGATGTCCATCAGGACGATATCGGGCTCAAGCTCCTTGGCCATCTGGATGCCCTCTTCGCCACTGATGGCCGCTCCGACGACCTCGATGTCGCTTTCGAAGTAGAGCAGCTTGCGCAGGTTTTCCCTGGTCTCTGGGATGTCATCCACGATCAAGACCCGGATTTTCTCTTCAGTGTTTTCAGCCATAGGGTATCTTCCTCCCATTTTACCGCATTTTGACCGTTTGGTAGACAATACGTAACTGGAATAGAAGGGCAATGCGCATGAAGGAAACCATACGACGACCAAATCTAGCCAAGGCGGAAAACGGGCTGTTTAAGACATCACTCCTTTCTCCTATGTCTATTTCTCTTCTTCTACAGGAACGAACTGCACAGGCTTCGTTTCAATGCTTGTTATTTGCGGAAACTCGGGCTTGTCAGGCATCTCCTCTTCCACCGGCGGGACGGTATCAAGATAGTATTGCAGTTTCGGTGGGAGGCTGATATTGAAGCGTCTGATCACGTATTCCAGTGTGACAGCCTCTGTATCAATGGGGGCCTCATCTCCAGCGGCCCGAAGCACCAGGTCCATGATAAAGTTGCTTTCACGGGCATATTTTAGCACCAGGGCGTCCTGCGGATCAACCACCAGAATGACCATATCCGGCGGCGGGGGCGGGGGCGGAGGGGCTCCCTCTTCTCCTTCTTCTGCCACCGGGGGCGGCGTTGGGGTGGCCCAGGGCCCCACATTCAAGATGGCTGCGTTCCGTACGATCAACTGGGTGACCGGACGGGCCTGGGTCTTGAAGATGGGCATATCCATAGTGGTACTTTCCAGGCCGGCATTGGCGAACTTTGTCATCATCTCCAGCCTGAAGTCAAAGGTGTCTCTGGCGCTCTGTTTCTCCTCGTCTCTATCAATGAACCGTGCCGAAAGCAGTACGTCCACGTGGTCACCAGGCCGAATGGCATAACCCACGCTGGAGAAACGGGTGATGGGAAAGGCCATGGCCACCTTGCCATCGGGAATACCGCGGGCTGCTTCTCCACCCTCTAACTCTTCGGCCAGCTTGGAGCGCAAAACGAGTTCACCCTGGTAGATGTCGGTGTTGGCTATTTTCCCGATCAACTCAGCTTCGTCAGCGATGGCGCCGGGAGGTACGTTGTCTTTGGGCCAATCTCTGGTACCCACGAGGTCAGATGTGATTTTTTCCCCTCTGGGAACGTTCTGCACAGCCACTACCACCTTTGTCATGGGCACTGCCACCTCGGGCCTGACCTCCGCTGGTGCTGGGGCCTGCTGGGTCATGAGGAAAAGGACTCCTCCGGCCGCAGCCAGACCGAGGATAACCCCTAGGATGATGAGAACTCTACCACGTCGCATCGGTTTCCCTCCTTGATGACTAGCCTAGTTCTTGTCTGGAAAGTAGGGCAGGTTTCCATACCTGCCTACAGCGCGGCGGCTATGGAAAGCCGCCCTACGGAGTTTCCCGCGGCGGCTATGGAAAGCCGCCCTACGGAGTTTCCAGACAGAAACTAGCCTAGATGAGCTGACAGGACCTTTCTCCACCCTACTATATAATACCACTCTTTATGGCAAATTGTCAAGGGGGGCAACCAATAAGAGTCCTCCCCCTTTTCTTGTCCCAACCGCCTCACGCTCTCCGGCTGATGATGAGACCTTGGCCTGTTTTTCGCACCTCCCGCTATCCTATCCGTTTCCAAAGGCGTTTTCAAGGGTTGGAGTGGAGCCTTCAGGCGGGTTTACAGGGCAGAGAACCGGCTACAGCCTCGACTCCAGTAGGCCCGCATAGGAATTTCAAGGGTGCGAAATGTAGGCTAAGGGCGTTCTCATTCTCGGCTTGTAAGGTGCCTGCTACCTGACTTTGCTAAAGCCGGCATCGTCTCAGCACATACCCAGATCGCTTTACACTTTTGCTCGCGCTGGATGACAATCCAGCGCCCCGAAACGCTTTGGAAGCCGCCGGACTGTCGTCCGGCAGGAGCAAATTGTAAAGCCGGGTTTCCCCCAGGATGAAACCATGCCCTCTTTTTCCTAGAGAGTGTA
>JBGVTF010000050.1:0-21190 GCA_041862415.1 Anaerolineae bacterium
CCTCAACGAGGTCGGTCTGCGGTCGCGGGGTGTGGCCCGGGGCAATGTGCCGGGCACCGACCAACGTCACAGCATGATCTACGCTTCGACCGTGGACCTGGAAGAGGCCTATAAAGTTGGGAGAAAGGCCGTGCAGGTGGCTCTAGAGGAAGGGTCCGGCTACATGGCAACCATTTTGAGAGAGCCTGGTCCCCTCTACAACGTCCGCTACGATAAAGTGCCGCTGGAGCTTGTGGCCAACTCTGAACGCGCCTTCCCGGGGGCCTGGATCGCCCCGAACCGGGTGGATGTGACCGATGATTTCGTGCGCTACGCCCGGCCCCTCATCGGTGACGAGTGGCCCACCATCCCATTGGTGGATGGGCGGCAGCGCTTCGCTCGGCTCGAGCCGATCTTTGCTGAGAAGAGGTTGGCAGAGTACATACCTCAGGCACACCGGGCGAACTAGCTACTTTGAAATCCAAAATGCGTTGTTGACAATTTTCACTTCCCATACTATAATTTCGGGCAGAATTTCATGGATAGATAGAGACGGTGTGAGCGAGAGCTTGACGCCATAGGGAGCGTTTCGCTCGGAACTTACTGAGATAAGAGGGGATACCGAAAATCATGGAGGTCACTGCGCAAAGCTTTCCTTCTACAAGTTGTCTGCGGTGACCTTTTGTTTGTCTTCGGCAAAATCGGTGGGAGGTGAGGTGGGATAAAGATGGCCAAATTCAGCAGGCGAGACTTCCTCAAGCTGGTGGGAGCGGGCACGGCTGCAGCCGGGCTCGCAGAATTGGGTCGCGGCACTCCGATCTACAGCGTGTTGATTCCCACCGACCAGCCTCAGATCCCCCTGGGCGAGCGTACAGTGGCCAGCATCTGTCGGCTGTGCGCGGGTGGCTGTGGAATCACGGCGCGGGTGATAGACGGGCGTGTGGTAAAGATAGATGGCAACCCTCTGCATCCCAATAACCAAGGTCGGCTCTGCCCCAAAGGACAGGCCGGGCTCCAGGTGCTCTACGACCCAGACCGCATCAAACATCCCATGCGGCGGGCTGACCAGCGGGGCTCGGGTCATTGGGAGCAAGTCTCCTGGGACGAGGCCCTGAGTGAGGTGGCAGGCAAACTGCGGGAGATCCGCAAGGCTGGTCACCCCGACAGGTTCGTTTTCCTCCGCGATGGGAAGCGCGGCCCGACTGGCGATCTTATCGCCCGCTTTTGCCAGGCTTTTGGCACACCCAATGACGTGCCCCACAGACGATACAGCGCCGACGGCCCCCCTCTGGCCCACTACCTCACCCAGGGCTGGGCGGATCACGCTGCCTACGACTGGGAGAACACTAACTATCTGCTGTGCTTCGGTGGTGCTTTTCTGGAAGCCTGGCAGCCACTAGCACGGCAATTGCGAGCCTACAGTCGTCTGAGACGAGGCCGTCCTAATGTGCGGGCCAAGATCGTGCAGATCGAGAGCCGCGCTTCAGTGACGGCCACCAAGGCCGACGAATGGCTTCCCATCCGACCGGGCACTGAGGGGGCGCTGGCCCTGAGCATGGCCCACATCATCGTCCGCGATGAATTGTACGACGAGGTCTTAGTTGCCGAACACACCTTTGGCTTTGAGGATTGGACCGATGAAACCGGCCAGGCTCACATAGGATTTCGCACTCTGGCGATGCGCGACGACTACGCGCCGGAACGTGTGGCGGAGGTCACAGGGGTGGCGGCGCACACCATCGAGCGCATTGCCCGCGAGTTCGCTGCCACGCCTCCGGCGGTGGCCACCGGCGATGTGAGTGGACAAAGCAACGGGCTCTTCAGTCAATGGGCCATCCATGCTCTCAATGCCCTGGTGGGCTCCATTGACGTGCCCGGTGGGGTGATGCGGCAACGCCAGCCACCTCTCGCTCCCTGGCCAGAGCTCGAACTGGACAAAGTCGCCGCGGCTGGCTTGCTCCAGTTGCGGGCTGATGGAGCCCACACGATGGCTTTCCCTCTGGCCGACAGTGTGGCCCCAGCCCTGGCCGAGGGCATCCTGAAGGGTGAGCCCTATCCAGTGGAGGCGTTGTTTCTCTATCACGCCAATCCGCTTTACGAGGCCCCGATGGGTGGACGATGGCAAGAGGCCCTGGATCGGATTCCTTTCATCGTCAGCTTTACTCCCTATCTGGATGAGACCAGCGCTTATGCTGACCTACTGCTACCCGATTGCACCTATCTGGAAAAGTGGTTCTACGAAGTGATCGAGCCCAGCCTGGGCTATCCTGTAGTGGGGTTGGCCCAGCCGGTGATCGAGCCCCTCTACGAGACACGCAACACGGGGGACGTGCTCATCGCCCTGGCTCAGGCCGTGGGCGAGCCGCTGGCTGCCGCTCTGCCGTGGAGCAGCTTCGAAGAGGCGTTGCGAGCACGAATTCAGGGCCTCTTCGAAGCGGGCATGGGTCTGCCCAGCAAAGAGCATCTCAAGCCGAGAGAAGAGGGACAGGAAGTAGAGCCCACCTTCACCGACTTCTGGGACGAACTGCGGGCACGCGCGGTGTGGTACGCGCCGCCCTACGAGTTTGGGCAGTGGAACCAGGTGTTCACCACGCCCTCGGGCAAGTTCGAGTTCTATTCCCAGACTCTCAAGCGTGCCCTGGATGCCCTTGGGATTGCAGGCGACGCCGATGAGAAATTCCTGCCTCATTATGAGCCCCCGCGTTTCGTGGGCGACGAAGCGGAGTATCCTCTGCATCTGCGCACCTTCAAAATGGTAACCTACGCTGAGGGCTGGGGTCCAAACATCCCCTGGCTGCAAGAGATCTATGGATTGCACCTGCAAGAGATGTGGGACAACTGGGTCGAGATCAACCCGGAGACAGCTCACGAGTTGCACATCTGTGACGGGGACATGGTATGGGTGGAATCGCCCGTGGGCCGCATTCGCCTCAGAGCCCGCCTCTACGCTGGGACCAGGCCCGACGTGGTCAGCATTCCCCTGGGACAGGGACATACCGCCTATGGGCGCTGGGCCCGTGACCGTGGGGCCAACCCCAATGAGCTGCTCGCCGAAGAGTACGATCACCTGAGCGGGGAACTGGCCACCCTGGCTACGCGAGTAAAAGTGTACAAATCCCGATGATTCATTGGAGGTTGTGATGCCACGTTGGGGAATGGTCATTGATCTCGACAAGTGCACCGCCTGCCAGGCCTGCACCGTCGCCTGCCAGGCCGAAAACAACGTGCCCTTTGCCGGGCCGGACGAGGCTGCGCTGGACCGCTCCAAGCACTGGCACGACGTGTTGGCTGAAGTAAAGGAGGAGGGAAAATACCCCGACCTTCGCGTTCGATTCATCCCACGTCCCTGTATGCACTGTGAGGACCCGCCGTGTGTGAAGGTCTGCCCGGTGGGCGCGACCTACGTGGACGACGAGGGTCTCGTGCGGATGAACTATCAGCGCTGCATCGGCTGCCGCTACTGCACCACGGCCTGTCCCTACACCGTTCGCTACTATAACTGGTACGCCCCAGAGTACCCGGAGCGCTATGGCGATTACCGGAATCCCAACGTTCCGGTGCGCCCTGTGGGTGTGGTGGAAAAGTGCACCTTCTGTATCCATCGGCTGGAGCAGGCCAAACGGGAAGCGGCCGCCCAGGGGCGCGAGTTGACCGACGCCGACATGGTGCTGCTGCCTGCCTGCAACCAGGCTTGCCCGGCCTCGGCCCGCTACTTCGGTGACCTGGACGACCCGGAAAGCACCGTCTCGCGGCTGGCCCGCAGCCCGCGCGCCTTTCGTTTGTTAGAGGACCTGGGCACCGAGCCCAAGGTGTATTATCTGGTGGAGGAGAAAGCATGAAACATGAGGGTGCCGCCCAGGAGGATGCCGCTCTTTTCGAGCCGCTATTGCGCACGGGCAAGGGGTTCTACGTCACGGTGGCTGTGCTGGTAATCGTCGTTGCCTGGGGCGCCTATGCCTACGTTCGCCAGTTGACCCTCGGTCTGGGCGTCACCGGTATGAACAGGCCCGTCTTCTGGGGGGTGTACATCACCAACTTTGTCTTTTTCATCGGCCTGAGCCATGCCGGCACTCTGGTCTCGGCCATTCTGCGTATTGTGAAGGCGGAATGGCGGCGGCCCTTCACCCGTGCCGCCGAAGCGGTGACCGTCTTCAGCCTGCCCTTCGGAGCGGGCAGCATCATACTTGACCTGGGCAGGCCCGACAGACTGTTGAATGTGATCTTATACGGACGCTTTCAGTCGGCCATCCTGTGGGACGTCGCCAGCGTCTCGCTTTATATGCTGTCGAGCATTTTCTACTTCTACCTGGCCCTCATCCCGGACATCGCCATGTGCCGTGACCGGCTGAACGTGGGCTCGCTCCGCGCCAGGCTCTATAGGTTTCTGGCCCTGAGCTGGACCGGCACCGAGCACCAGTACCGCCGGCTGGACCGTTTGATGAATATCATGGCCGTATGGCTGACCATGCTGGTGGTCATCGTGCACACGGTGGTGGCCTGGATCTTCGGGATGACCATCGTCCCCGGCTGGCACAGCGCCATCATCGGCCCTTATTTCTTGTGCGGGGCCATATTCTCCGGGGTGGGCGCGGTGATCATCGCCACTGTCATCTTGAGGCGCGTCTACCATCTGGAGGACTACATCAAGCCTGTCCACATCAACTCTTTGTCTCTGTTTCACCTCTCTTTGTCCCTGCTGTGGTTCTACTTCACTTTCGTGGAGTATTTCACCACCTTCTATGGAAACGAGCCTGCGCACATGGTTGTCTTCAACGCCAAATTCTGGCAGGAGTTCTCACCCATGTTCTGGTTGATGGTCGTCTGTTGCTTCGTGATCCCGGTGGTCATCCTGAGCAATCCCAAGACCCGTACCATCACTGGCGCGGTGGTCGTCTCCGTTTTCGTCAATATCGGCATGTGGCTGGAGCGTTATGTCGTCATCATCCCCTCCATGGCTCGACCGAGGATGGGCGGCCTGGGGAGTTACACACCTACCTGGGTCGAGTGGGCCATTACTATTGGCTGTTTCGCCTTTTTTATCCTGCTTTATGTGCTGTTCACCAAACTCTTTCCGGTCGTCGCCGTCTGGGAGATGCACGAGGCCCGGCATCAGAGCATCCCGGAGGCCGTGGAGCGGGTGAGATCATACATGCCGGGAGCTACGGCGAGTTCGCTGCCGGAAGAGTAACGACCAGGAGGTCTTTGATGGGAGAAGGTGGGATCATCGTCTTGATATTGATGGCAGTCGCGTTCGCCGTATTTCTTTCGATGCTGATTTGGCTGATGCAACCGGAGAAGAAGGGCTAGTCAATGATGAAGCTTGCTACGCGTTACCGACTGATCATAATTTGGGCCGCCGGGTTGGCGCTGATGCTTCTGGGAACCCTAGCGGTCAGTGCCCAGCCGCCAGTGCCGCATCCCGAGGAAGAGGATGGCTTGTCCTATGAGGATTGCGTGGCCTGCCACCGCACGGGCGACGAAGGGGCTCCACTGCTGGCTGCCGATCACGCCCGGCACGAGAACGCTGACTGCCGCGTGTGCCACGGCACCACAGGGATGCCAGCCCCGATGATTACCCACCCTCTGGCCGGCTGGGCTGACTGTCGCGGCTGCCACGAGGAATGGGAAGCCGAAGACGTCCCCAACCTGAAAGAGTCCGACTACGACCACGCCCTCTACGCCAGCGATACCTGCATGAGCTGTCACCCTCTGGCGCGTAACTTTAAGGAGGACTTGCCGACAGCGGCCTGTGGGGTCTGTCATCCCAAGAGCACGGCCGCGGAAACGGTGCACAACGGCCCTGAGAATTGGGTGGACTGTGTGGACTGTCACCAGGGGGCGGGCCGCTATCCCCATCCCGAGGACCGTATCCGCTCGCGGGACGAGGATTGCCAGTCCTGCCACTACGACATGACAGGCCACATCGCCTCGGCGAGACCCGACGAGAAATACAGCCTGACCGATCACATCGCCGAGGGTGAGCCCCACGCCAGCGTTGACTGCGTAGCCTGCCATTTAGAGATAGCTACCGTCGAGCGGAACCCGGCCACAGGACGCATCCAGGTCGTGCTCCCCGAGGTCGAGGAAGGGGAGGCCCCGGACAGTCCCGAATTGGCAGTGGTCAGCAAAGAGGTAGACTGTCTGCGCTGCCATGACTCGGGCAACCAGGTGGCTGCTCCCGTAGGAGAACTGCCGCCGCGCAGTGTGCTCTGCCTGGCCTGCCACGACGCTTCGCCGGTGGTCAAAGACGCCTTCTCCTGGGCTGGGCTGGGTGTGTTTGGCCTGGGGATGCTGATGGTGGCCTCCATTTGGGTGCGTGGCACTGTGGACGGACAGAAAGGGCTCTCTCTGCCGCAGCGTATCTGGCGTATCGGGATCGCTATCCTGGACCTGATCACCACGCCCCGCGTCTTCGTCCTCGTCTGGACCTTCCTGCTGGATGGAGTGCTGCACCGCCCGGTTTTCCGCGAGAGCCGCATCCGCTGGCTGACTCACAGCCTCATGTTTCTGGCCTTCCTGGCACGGATGATGCTGGGCGTCGTCACCTGGTTGCTGGCCCTCATCGTGCCCACTGCCCCGCTGACCCGGATTCTGGTGGACAAGAGCGCCCCAGGCGTGGCCTTCGTCTACGATCTGCTGGCCTTGTTGGTCATCCTGGGGGCCTTGCTGGCCATCCGTCGGCGTTTCATCGTCAGGGACAAGCAACTCGTCACCACCGGGCAGGACACCTTGGCTATCACTCTGTTGGGTCTGATTTTTCTGTTGGGTTTCGTGGTCGAGGGTGCGCGCATCGTGACCACGAACCTGCATCCCAGTCTGGCTGTCTACTCCTTCGTGGGTTACCTGTTCTCCCTGCCCCTGCGGCTCATCCCGGTGGCATGGGGGGCAGTCTATTTCTGGCTGTGGTATGCACACGTGGCCTTGGTGGCCGGATTGATCGCCTACCTGCCCTTCAGCAAATTCTTCCACGTGTTGATCAGCCCCTGGATCGCGGCCATCAACTCTGCGCTGAAAGCGAGGATAACCTAGATGCCTCAACTCGATCTATCACACTTCAGCTTCAGACAATTGATGGAACTGGACGCCTGCACCCGTTGCGGTGAATGTGTCAAATGGTGTCCCACTTTCGTCGAAGCTGAGCGGGACGAGATCACGCCCCTGGACAAGATTCACACCCTCAGAGGGTTTGCCAGAGGCCAATACGGTCGCTTTCTGGCCCGCTTCTTTGGGCACCACCCGCCGACGGAGGAGGGCGTGAAGCGGTGGTCCCGGGGAACCTATGACTGCACCCTTTGTGGCCGCTGCCATGTGGTCTGCCCGGTGCACATTGACACCCGCCCCTTGTGGATCGCCATGCGGGAGCAACTGGTGGATATGGGAACGTACCCCCAGGTGATGGATACCCTGCAGGAGAATGTGGGAGCCAACTATAACATCTCCGGCGACCCCGCCGAGGATCGCCTCATCTGGAGTCAGAACCTGGCGGTGGTGCCAGAGGGAGTGCGAGGCAAGGAACAGGCGGAGGTGGTCTATTTCGTCGGATGTACAGCATCATTCTATCCCATGACTTATGTGATCCCCCAGGCTTTTGTGCATATCCTGGACAAGGCCGGGGTTGACTTTGCCACGATGGGATCAGAGGAGTGGTGTTGTGGATTTCCCCTGATCATCGCTGGCATGAGCGAGGCGACCAGGGTGCTCATCACCCACAACGTGGCCGCAGTCCGAGAGTTGGGGGCCAAGACGCTGGTGGCTGCCTGCCCCTCCTGTTTCCATACGTGGGAACACACCTATCCCGAGGTCCTTGACGAACCGTTGGGTTTTGAAGTCAAGCACACCACCCAATTCTTGGAGGAACTGATCGCTGAGGGGCGGATCAAGCTGGGCAGCTTTGACCGGCCCGTCACCTACCACGACCCCTGCGACCTGGGACGTACCGGCGGGATATACGATGCCCCCCGCAAAGTCATCGGCGCCATCCCCGGCATCGAGTTCAGAGAAATGGCAGAGATCCGGGACTACGCCCTTTGCTGCGGTGGCGGTGGGGATGTGGAGATGGCCGATGCTGACTTGGTAGCTGCCGTCTCCAAGCGCCGCCTCCAGCAGGCCCAGGCTACGGAGGCTCAGGTGATTCTTTCGGCTTGCCAGCAGTGCAAACGCACCCTGACGGCCTCCACCCGCCGGGAGAAGGTGCGGATGCGGGTTTTGGATGTGGTAGAGTTGGTGGATCGGGTGATGGAGGAGTAATGTGGCTATGTCACTCTGTTTGCTTCAGTAGCGAAGTGATGGTATAATAATTCCAGCACTTGAAGTGAAGGGATTTAATATGAAACCGCTGTTGACCGTGGAATTTCACAAGACACCGGAGGGGGTTCACATTTACTGTCCTGAGTTGGATATCTACACCGATGGCCTGAATCAGGCAGATGCGGAAAGGATGTTTGTCTCTTTGCTGTTTGAGTATTACGACGCTCTACGTCTTAACCGGGAGAGACTGGACGATGTGATGCGCTCTCATCTCGAATTCTACGAGCGGCAATTTTTCCCCGAGATGCTGTGGGTTATGGATGAGTACCCTCGTCTGGCTAGAGAGCTGCGAAAACGATTTGAGACCCCGGAAAGGCAAGCAGAGAGTTGGGAGAAAATCCTGTCCTCAAACCTAGTGAAGCTCTCTCTGGCTTGAAGAAGCTTGGCTTCGAGATTCTCCCCGGCCGTGGCAAGGGGAGCCATACCGTCTGGGCCAAAGCCGTGGTCTGCAAAGACGGTGAATCGCACACTCTCAAGATAGTGATGCCCGCCTACAAGAGGGAACTCCATCCCGACACCTTGGCTGTTATATGCGCCCGCACGGGCTTGACCCCGCAAAAGCTCAAACTTGCTGCCAAAGGCAAGTACACCCGCGAGCAGTACGAGCGAGACTTGCTCGAAATCCCCCAAATTGACCTCCTTTCGCCAGCCCAAAGAACTGCTTATCTGAAACGTCACTGAGTACTCTCCGTGCCAGGCAGAGGTATTCAGCCTTCTCTTGTGCCGAGGCCACCCCGCGTTGAGCCCGGCTGCCAGGCGACCACGGCAGAAAGAGGACGGAGGGGGCGACTTCCGAGGCCTCTGCAGAGACCTCGGAAGTCTTTTACGTCCCTGAGCTAGGGGTAGCTCTTGAAGATAATCGGCAGGTAGATTTCGGTGCCGACCCCAGCCCCCCACGCGTACCAGTAGCCAGCGCTGAGGCAGTAGTTGGTGCTGCTGGCCTGGCCGATGCCCCCCTGCCCGGCAGTGCTGCGCATGACATAGTTAGCTGACTCCATAGGCCCGCCCCCGCCCGAGACCACGTACCAGATCTCATACTATCTCACCTCCCACATTAACTTCTGGCTATGATGAGAGCAATGATGATGAAGTAGTAGTCAACGATCACTTCTGTCCAGTTATAATACAACTGCATCCAAATGTCAATGCTCCATTCCTATCTCCCGATTCTTTCAGAGGTAACGGTCGCAGACGATTTTGGTTGTGAACAATAGCACGATTGGGCTTGACAATTGAGACGATTAATATTAAAATCCCCAGGTGGGGGTAAGAGTGTCAGTCCGTTTCTACATCACCAGTCACACCAGAGAGGAGGCAACAAAGTGAAAATTGACAGGTACGAATTCCCGGACGACCTGTACTATGACGGTGAGCACAACTGGGCCCGTGTCGAGGGAGATGTCGTCGTCCAGGGCCTGAGCGACCTTGGTCAGGACCTGGCCGGCGAACTCGTCTACGTCGAGGTGCCCCGCACCGGCCGCAAAGTGGAGCAGGGCAAGCCCTTCATGTCCATGGAATCGGGCAAATGGGTCGGCCGGGTCAAAGCCGTCGTTAGCGGCGAACTCGTCGAAGCTAACGAGGAGACAGAGTGGGAGGCCACTCTGGTCAACACATCCCCTTATGAGGATGGCTGGCTGGTCAAGATCAAGGCCGATGACCTGGGCGAACTGGACAACCTGATGCGCCCCTCAGACCCCAAGTTCGCCGAGTTCATCGCTGCGGAGAGGGAGAAGTACGGCAAGTAAGGGTGATGATCAAGGGTGATCAGATCTTCTCAGATGACTACCAATTAACACTGTTGCACCACCTGTGCCGCCATAGTGGCGCTGTTGCGGCACAGGTGGTACAGGCAACTCCGAAAGCTAAACAGCGGGTGGAGGAAGCAAATTCGTATTTCCCTTTACCCGCTTGACTTTTCTTCTACGAGCTTTTTGACATTTTTCCGGTCCCAGGCTATAATTTAAATGCACCTTTTTACAATAAGTTGACAATGCTAATTTCCCACTAAGTGGTATATTCTGGAAGGCAGGAGAGATGGATACCGGCGTGCCTTGGGCAAGGGTTGTGAGGAGTTCCAGGAGAAGGAGCAAAATACCTAGTTGCGGGGTGTCGGTCCTAGATAAAAGTGCCTAGACAAAAAGCGCTCTACTACGTGTTTTTCCCAGGTGCAAGATAGGTACCACGCTCGATGACATTTTTCGCAGAAAATGATAGGCTATAGGCGGAGAAGAGAGCATCCGCTTTCTTGAACGACTGGCGAATGGGAGGACAAGTACGTGGTCCCAGGTGGCCCGCTCTCTTGACAAATGGTATCTTTTGTACTATAATTTTCCTGGGAGGCAGCAATGACGCTGGGTCTCAAAGAAGATATGTTGTCTACATTGCGTCGTCACCTGACACATAGGGTCTTTGCGAAGGCCATGACCTCGGTTCGGATCAGCGGGACCGAGGGGGCCTATTGTCTATTTGCAAGGACCTTTTTTATTCATACAGACAAGGAGAGCTAATGAACGACCAGAGGACGCTTCGCATTGGAGAAGTCACACTCTCGCCAGGGATGCAGCACCTGGCGGAGGCGCTGGCCACCTGTATGCAGTGCGGCACCTGTACGGCCTCCTGCCCCGTGGCCCATGAGATGGACTATACGCCCCGCCAGATTCTGCACCTAATCGAGTTGGGGATGGAACAGGAAGTCCTGTCCAGCCGGGCCATGTGGGTCTGTGCCTCCTGTTTTCACTGTACGGCACGCTGCCCCAGAGGCATCGAGATCGCCGACGTGATGGCAGCGCTGCGCAATCAGGCCACCGCCCAGGGGTATAAACCCGATAAAGTCATGACCTTCAGCAAGGCCTTCATGACCGTCGTCAATCACTACGGTCGAGTGTTCGAACCGGAGTTGATTATCCGCTACGGTCTGGGAACCAATCCCCTGGCTCTGGTGGGGCAGGCCCCCTTTGGAATCAGTATGTTTCTGAAGAACAAGCTGCCACTCCGGCCTGATCGGATGGAGGACTTGCGAGAAGTGAGGGCCATCTTCGACAGGTCTGAGAAGGAGAGGAGTGAAACGTGAGATACGCCTATTATCCCGGCTGTAGCTTGCAGGCCAGCGCTAAAGAATACGATCTCTCACTGAAGGCTGTCTGCAGCAGATTGGACATCGAGTTAGTAGAACTGAAAGACTGGAACTGCTGTGGAGCCACCCCGGCCTACACCGTTGACCCCCTGCTGGCGATGGGCCTTTCCGCGCGAAATCTGGCCCTCGCTGAGGTGGAGGACCTGTCGGTCATTGTCGCCCCTTGCCCGGCCTGTTATAAGAACCTGCGCAAGGCTGGCAAAGCCCTCGAGGAGGACCCCAAACTGAAGGAGAAGGTCAACGATATGCTCACTGAGCACAAGGTGGATGGCATCCCCAAGGTCAAGCTGCCCCTGGAGGTTATCACCAGCGACTTTGATTTGGATGCGCTGGAAGTGGAGCGGCCATTGGCGGGACTCAACGTGGCCTGCTACTATGGATGCCCTGTTGCCCGGCCCAAGGGCAGTTTTGACAATCGTGAGGCTCCCCAGGCCATGCATGTTCTGATAGAGAAACTGGGTGGGCGGCCTGTGCCTTTTAGCTACGGCACTAAATGTTGTGGTGGGGGAATCGTCTTCACCAGAGACGAGATCTCCCTGGATCTCACCGCCAAGCTGTTGACCAAGGCCCAGGCAGCCGGGGCTGATTGCCTCAGTGTCATGTGCCCCTTGTGTCACCTGATGCTGGATGCCTATCAGTCCCAGGCCACGCGAAGGCTGCAGACTCGTTTTGACCTGCCTGTCTTATACTTCACCCAGCTCATGGGTTTGGCTCTGGGGCTCGGCAGGGAGGAATTGGGCCTGGGGAGAAACATGGTTTCACCTTTCAGTCTACTGGAAAGGATGGGGTTAAAAGCATAATGGAAGAACTGAAAATCGGCGTTTACATCTGCCACTGTGGCACCAACATCGAGGCTACAGTGGATGTGGAGGGGGTGGTTGAATATGCCAAAGGGCTGCCTGGGGTGGCGGTTGCCCGGGACAACAAATACACCTGCTCCGATCCAGGCCAGAAGGTCATCCAGGAGGATATCCGGGAGTTGGGGTTGAACCGGGTCGTGGTGGCATCCTGCACCCCCCGTATGCATGAGCCCACTTTCCGTCGCGCTGTGGAGGGGGCGGGCATGAACCCCTATTTCTTCGAGATGGCCAACATCCGGGAGCAGTGCTCCTGGGTGCACGATGATCGAGAGAAGGCGACCCGCAAGGCAAAGGAGTTGGTGACGGCAGCAGTGTACCGTGTGGCCCTCCACGAACCCTTGTATCCTCGCCAGGTGCAGGTCACGCCTTCGACTCTGGTTGTAGGTGGAGGCATCGCCGGCATCCAGGCCGCCCTGGACATCGCTGATGCCGGATACCAGGTCTATCTGGTGGAGCGGGAACCGACCATCGGCGGCAAGATGGCCCAACTGGATAAGACCTTCCCCACTCTGGACTGTGCCACCTGAATTCTGGGGCCCAAAATGATGGATGTCGGTCGACATCCCCGGATTGAGCTCCTGAGCTACAGCGAGGTGGTGGACGTTCAAGGTTATGTGGGCAACTTCCAGGTCAGGGTTAACAAGAAACCTCGTTACATAGACGAAACCAAGTGCACCGCCTGCGGCGAGTGCGCTGCCGTCTGTCCCGTGGAAGTGCCCAGCGCTTTCGAGATGGAACTGGGTACCCACAAGGCCGTCTACCGTGTTTTCCCTCAAGCGGTGCCCAATGTCTTCATGATTGACAAGCAAGTCTCCCCCTGCAAGGTCACCTGCCCGGCTCACGTCCGGGTGCAGGGCTACCTGGCCCTTGTTGCCCAGGGCAAGTACGACGAGGCCCTGGCTTTGATCCGCGACACCGTCCCCTTCCCCGGCACTTTGGGGCGGGTCTGCAATCATCCCTGTGAGACGGAGTGCAAACGCAAGGATGTGGACCAGGCCCTGGCGGTTTGCAGCCTGAAGCGCTTCGCCTACGACGCCGCTGTCGCGTCGGCTCCCAAACCGGAACCCGCGGAGCGGACGAGGGAGGAGAAAGTAGCCATCGTAGGGGCAGGCCCGGCTGGTCTGACCGCCGCCTCTGACCTGGTCCGAAAGGGCTACGGCGTGACCGTCTTCGAGGCTCTGCCTGTGGCCGGTGGCATGTTGGCCGTGGGCATCCCGATCTATCGTCTCCCCGAAGAAATCCTCGAGCAGGAGATTGACTGCATCAAAGCCCTGGGCGTGGAGATTCAACTGAACACGCCCATTGGCCGGGATGGCGGTCCCAGCTTGGATGACCTGTGCCAACGCTACGATGCTGTCCTCCTGGCAGTGGGGGCTCACCAGAGTCGGAAGTTGGGCGTCCCTGGCGAGGATTTGGAGGGTGTCATTCACTCCACCGATTTCCTGAGGCAACTGAACCTGTACCACGTGGGGGTGGCCGATTCTCCGCCCAAGTTGGGAAAACGGGTGGCGGTCATTGGTGGTGGCAACTCTGCCATTGATGCGGCCCGTAGTGCCCTGCGACTGGGAGGCGATGTGACCATTGTCTACCGCCGCTCGCGCGTAGAGATGCCAGCCATCCCCAGCGAGGTCGAGGAGGCGGAGGAGGAGGGTATTGCCATTCATTTCCTGGCCACCCCGACCAGGATCCTGGGGGAGAATGGTCGAGTGACTGGCATGGAGTGTATACGCATGGAGTTGGGCGCGCCTGATGAAAGTGGTCGCAGGAGGCCCATCCCTATCGAGGGCTCTGAGTTTACCCTGGATGTGGATACCGTCATCGTTTCCATTGGCCAGCAGCCAGACCTTTCGCCGCTGTCCAAGGCGGAGGCCACCGGTTGGGGAACCCTGGTTGCTGACCCGGACACCAAGGCCACACCGCTGGAGGGGGTCTTTGCCTGTGGTGATGCGGTCACCGGGCCGTGGTCAGCGATCGGAGCCATCGCTGGTGGCAAGGAGGCCGCTGAGTCCATTGACCGCTATCTGCAGGGCCAGGACCTGCACGAAGGGAGGGTCTTTGAGTGGCCCCAGGCTGCGGACATTCATGTGGACACCGCCGGTAGGGAACAGAGGCCACGGCAGGCCATGGCCAAGATCCCCCTGACCGAACGCAAAACCAGCTTCAAAGAGGTGCAGTTGGGCTTCACGGAGGAGCAGGCGCGAGCCGAGGCAGACCGTTGCCTCTCCTGCGCCGTCTGTTCCGAGTGTCTTCAGTGCGTAAAGGCTTGTGAGGCCAATTGCGTTGATCACGAAATGCAGGAAGAGTTCCTCGACCTGGAGGTGGGAACCATCGTCCTGGCCACCGGTTATGACCTCCTCGACATGAGCCAGCTTCCCCAATACGGCTATGGGGCCTACGACAACGTCATTGATGGGCTCCAGTTCGAGCGCCTCTCCAGCGCGGGGGGACCCACGGCTGGCAGAATCCTCACCAAAGACGGTCGGGAACCGGAGGCCATTGCCTTCCTGCATTGTATTGGCAGCCGGGACGATGAAGTAGGCGAGCACTGCTCGCGTATCTGCTGCATGTATACTCTGAAGCAGGCCCACCTGGCCCGGGACAAGACGGGCGGCAGGGTGTACGAGTTCTACATTGACATGCGCGCTCCGGGCAAGGGCTACGAGGAATTCTACAAGCGCATCCAGGAGGAGGGGGTGTACTTCATCCGCGGCAAGGCCGTTGAGGTCGAGCCGGAAAACGGTCAGCTCCTCGTGCGAGCGGAGGATACCCTGCTCGGCCGGCCGGTGGAGGTGGCCGTGGACATGGTGGTGCTGGCCACCGGAATGAGGCCAGCCCAGGGTGCTCAAGAGGTCGCCCGTCTCTTCAGCGTCAGCCAGGGCAAGGAAGGCTTCTTCACCGAGGCCCATCCCAAGCTGCGCCCGGTGGACACCACCACCGATGGCGTCTTCCTGGCCGGGTGCTGTCAGAGCCCCAAGGACATCCCCGACACCGTGGCTCAGGCCAGTGCAGCCGCCAGCCGGGCCTTGATCCTGTTGAGCCAGGGCGAGGTGGAGGTCGAACCCGTGACCGCCGAGGTGATCCCCGAGCGCTGCTCCGGCTGCGGCGAATGTGTGCTGAGCTGCACCTACAGCGCTATCGCCTTGGAAGACGGTAAGGCGGTAGTGAACTCGGCGCTGTGCAAAGGATGCGGCACCTGCGCTGGAACCTGTCTGGCCAAGGCCATGGTCCTTCATCACTTCACCAACGAGGAGCTGGTGGCCGAGGTGGAGGGCATCTTCAGCAGGATGCCGGCATACGAGCGCGTTCTCGCATAAACTGTGAAAAGGTTGAAGAGATATGACTACAGACTTTGAACCTCGTATCATCGGCTTTTTGTGCAACTGGTGTAGCTACGCCGGGGCGGATACGGCCGGCATCTCACGGTTCAAGTATCAGCCCAACATCCGTATCGTGCGGGTGATGTGCTCGGGACGGGTCTCGCCGGAGTTGGTGCTGCGTGCCTTCCGCGCGGGGGCCGACGGGGTGCTGGTGTTGGGTTGCCACATCGGCGACTGCTACTACGTGAGCGGCAACCATCGCACCGCCAAACGTATGCCGATCTTGCGTCGCATCTTGGAATACGTCGGCATCGAACCGGAGCGGCTGCGGCTGGATTGGGTTTCCTCAGCCGAGGCACCCAAGTTTCAACAAGTGGTCAACGAGTTCACCGAGACGATCAAAGAGCTGGGACCAGCGAGGCAGGTGATGCAATGATGGAAGAACTGAGAAAAGTTGTGGGTGAATTGCTGGACGAGCGGCGTCCTGAGCCTCGTCCTGAGCCTGTCGAAGGGCTTGTCGAAGGATTGGATGGAGTGGTGGCCCTGCGCGAGTCCAGCCAAGGGGTCGCTCCTCACCTGTTCCGATCAGGTAATGACCTGTCCGAACTGGTGATCGTCCCGAAGTACCCCATGGCCTTAGTGATGGACCTGCTCCAGGATGCCGACTCCGATCTCAGGTTGGGCGTGGTGGCCCGGGGCTGCGACGAGCGAGCCTTGATCGAACTGGCCAAACGACAACAGGTCAACCTGGACAAGGTGAGGGTCATCGGGATCGCTTGCAGCGCCGAAGAGGCCCAGGAGTGCCGCTGTGCTCTACCCTATCCTCAGAACCTCGTAGTGGGGGAGAAGGTCGAAGGTGTGGAAGACAGTCTGATCGCCGAGCACGAGGCCCTCTCCCGCCAGGAACGGCTGGAGTTCTGGAAGCGGCAATTTGCCAAGTGTCTCAAGTGCTACGGCTGCCGAAACATCTGCCCCGAGTGCTTCTGTGAGGAGTGCGCGCTGGAGGATCAACTCTGGGCGCAGACGGGAGTGCTGCCTCCGCCTTTCCCCACCTTCCACATCCTGAGAGCCATGCACACCGTCGGTAAGTGTGTAGGCTGTGGCGAGTGCGAGCGGACGTGCCCGGCGGAGATACCTTTGACCATTCTGTACTCGTTGCTGCGCCGTGACGTGAAGGAGCTATTGGGCTACGAAGCGGGCGCGAGCATCGAGGACCGGCCGCCGCTGGCGGTTACTTTGGATGAGGTTCCGATCAGAGGATAGAGGAGGCAAGATTTATGGAATATAAAAACGTTTTGACCACCTGTGTCTATTGCGGCGCGGGCTGCCAGCTCTACTTGCAGGTGTTGGATGGCAAGGTCGTAGGCATGCTGCCGTGTAAGACCGATCCCATCAGCGAGGGCAAGCTCTGCGTCAAGGGCTGGAACGCCCACGGCTTCATCTATCACGAAGACCGTCTGACCAAGCCACTCATCAGAGCAGACGGTGGGTTCAGAGAAGCCACCTGGGACGAGGCCCTGGAACTGGTTGCCAACAAGCTGAAAGGGGTCAAGGAGAAACACGGCCCCGATGCCCTCGGCTTCCTGGCCTCGGCCAAGTGCACCAATGAAGACAACTATGTCTTTCAGAAGTTCGCCCGCGCAGTGATCGGCACCAACAACGTGGATCACTGCGCCCGCCTCTGACACAGCCCCACCGTGGCCGGTCTGGTCACAGCGTTCGGCAGTGGGGCTATGACTAACTCTGTCCCCGGACTACAGGAGGCGGATTGTATCCTGGTCACCGGGTCCAACACCACCGAAGCCCACCCCCTGGTGTCTACTCGCATCATGCGGGCTGTGGAGAACGGGGCCAAGCTCATCGTCGTTGACCCACGGGATATTCAACTGGCCCAATTCGCTGCCCTCCACCTGCGCCAGCGGCCGGGCACCGACGTGGCCTGGCTCAACGGCATGATGAACGTCATCCTGAGCGAGGGTCTGGAGGACAAAGAGTTCATCGAGAACAGGACAGAGAACTTTGAGGAGTTGAAAGCGACTGTGGCCGAATACACCCCGGAGCGGGTGGAAGAGATCACCGGCATCCCGGTTGCTGACCTGGTTGCTGCGGCCAAAGCGTATGGTAGCGCAGAACGGGCGGCCATCGTGTATGCCATGGGCATCACCCAGCACACCACCGGTACCGACAACGTCATCTCCTGCGCCAACCTGGCCATGCTGACGGGCAACGTGGGCCGGGCCAGCACCGGGGTCAATCCCCTGCGCGGTCAGAACAACGTGCAGGGAGCCTGCGACCTGGGTGGTCTGCCCAATGTCTACCCTGGCTACCAGGCAGTGACCAACGAGGAGTTGCGCGCCAAGTTCGAGAAGGCCTGGGGGAGCGCGCCGCCGCCCAAAGTCGGCCTGACCGTGACAGAGATGATAGATGCTGCTGGAGAGGGGAAACTCAAAGCCCTGTACGTCATGGCCGAGAACCCCATGGTCAGCGACCCCGACATCAACCACGTGCGCCACGCCCTGGAGCACACGGACTTTTTGGTGGTGCAGGACATCTTTCTCACCGAGACCGCCGAGTTGGCTCACGTGGTCTTGCCTGGCGTCTCCTTTGCCGAGAAAGACGGCACCTTTACCGGCACCGACCGGCGGATACAGCGGGTGCGGAAGGCGATAGAACTTATTGGGGAAAGCAAAGCCGATTGGGAGATAGTGGCTGAACTGGCGCGACGGATGGGAGCCACAGGCTTCGACTTTGCCTCCCCGGCCGAGGTCATGGACGAGATTGCCTCCCTCACGCCCATCTACGGTGGGGTCAGCTACCAACGGCTGGAGGAGCTGGGCTACCTGCAGTGGCCCGTCGCGGATGCGGAGCACCCAGGCACGCCCTATCTGCACAAGGGCAAGTTCTCGCGCGGGCTGGGCCACTTTACCCCGATCGAGTTCAAGGAACCGCAAGAATTGCCTGACGAGGAATACCCACTGACCCTGACCACCGGGCGCATGATGTTCCACTGGCACACCGGCACTATGACCCGCCGCTCCGAGAAGCTGCACCGAGAGGTGCCTGATGGCTACGCGGAGATCAGCCCCGAGGATGCAGAGGCTTTGGGTATTGACAAGTCGGAGATCATTCGCCTCGTCAGCCGTCGCGGGGAAATAGAGACGCGGGCCTGGATCACCCGGCGGGTGCCGCCCGGGGTGGTCTTTGTGCCCTTCCACTTTGCCGAGGCCGCGGCCAACGTCCTCACCAATGCTGCCCTGGACCCCGTGGCCAAAATCCCCGAGTACAAGGTCTGCGCCGTGCGCGCCGAAAAGCGGCGTCCTGAGCCCTGCCCTGAGTAGAACCGAAGGGTTGTCGAAGGGATTGCGTGAGGGCGAGTTGCTCACACCACCCTCGCTTCCACCAAAAGCCATCAAAGACCCTGGAGACTTGTCCAGGGTCTTGTCTTTTAGCGCTGATTTATGGTATAATACAAATAATAGGATGAGTTTATGTTTTCAGCCTGTGGCAGTGCAATATTTTAAAGAACTGCGGTGAGATGAGTATCCCTGAACGTTGGACAAAGTTCCGCGAACTTTCCCCCAACATAAATCAGAAGTTGACCCAACTCATTCCCCTCTTTGAAAAAGAGGAGGTGCAGTTGGCTTATCTCTTTGGCTCCTTGAGCCGGGGCCAGACGGGACACGACGTAGACCTGGCTATCCTGACCCGGAGCGAGCCAGTCTTTCGCCTGCGAGCAGTCATTACCGACTGCCTGGAAACCGAACGGGTAGACCTGGTGGATTTGCAACGGGCCTCGCCCGTGCTGCGCTTTGAGATCCTCCGCACTGGTCGGCTTCTCTACGCGGCTGCCCCA
This sequence comes from Anaerolineae bacterium, assembly GCA_041862415.1. Lineage (GTDB taxonomy): Bacteria > Chloroflexota > Anaerolineae > E26-bin7 > E26-bin7 > E26-bin7. Next base: position 19,450 of record JBGVTF010000050.1, read on the forward strand.
GTCTCTAGCGAGCATTTTGAATTGGCCACATTGCGTCTCTACCGAGATACGGCTTGGTTACGCCGCCGTCAACGAGAATATTTGCGGGAGCGAATGGAACAATGGTCCTCAGGCGAGAAGCCATCGAGCAACGCTTGAAAGAACTGGATGAGATCCTTCAGGAATTGGCCAAGTACCGTGAAACTGATCGTGAAACGCTTCGGCGGAACTTGAGTCAACGGTGGATTGTTGAACGCGGTTTGATTGCAGCGGCCTCGATTATCTTGGATGTGGCCGACCATATTTTGGCGGGCCACTTTGGCGCTTACGTGGAAACATACGAGGAGAGCTTGCAGACTCTGCAAGACAAAGCCGTCATCTCCGCAGGGCTCTATAGCCAGATCAGGGGATTGGGTGGCTTTCGTAACATTCTGGTGCATCGCTACCTGGGCATTGACCCCGACGAGGTGTTTGGCAATTTCCAGAAGGGGTTGGTCGTATTTCCAGCCTTTGCCCGAGAAATCTTGGCTTGGTTGGATGTCCAGGTCGGCGATTAGGGGCAACGCCGTCAAACGAGGAGGTGAGGCTTTAGCTGTTCCCTTCTTTCCAAGACCTCCGAGGTGTCCCCAATCGAGGGCCAAACCTGGGAGGTCTTGGTGCTTATGACAGCGAAATTCGAGGATTAACCAAATTGAGGCCGCAGACGTGAGGTCAAAACGCTAATTCGTTTCATCCTTTCTATTTGCTGTTATATCCCCCCCTCCACAAAAAAGCCCTTGACGCAAATAAGGAAAGTGTGATATAATGAACTTGGATCGCTTTAGCGCCTGAACCTGTGAGGCACAGTTCACCTCCAAGGGGGGGAGAAAGGAGACCGCCCATGCCGCGCCGACTTTCTTCACTCACTCTTAGACCCCGTACTCTAGCTCGTCCTCTGGCCAAAACCTTGCATCTTTTCCTCATCGCCGCGCTGCTGGCCGGATTTGCCTTTGCCCTGCAGCCCGCGCAACCTGTTTACGCGCTCATCTACGACGTTGACCGCACCGATGACCCCGCGCCTGGTGCGCCAGGTACGGGGTGCACTGCTGCGGCAAACGATTGCAGCCTGCGCCAGGCGATTATTGAAGCCAACGCCAACCCCGGCCTCGACACCATCACCTTCGATGCCGCCGTGACCGACGGGGTGCCTATTGTCTTGACCATCGCCCCAGACGCCACACCGGATGACAACCAGGACGGTGACCTGGACATCCTGGTTGGCGGCGGCGACCTGACCATCCAGGGCAACGGTGCAGGGGCTACCATCATTGACGGGGGTGGGATAGACCGGGTGTTTCACGTCTGCCCCGCTAGCTCCTGCGCCATCAACGTCGCCTTCAACGGCGTGACCATCCAAAATGGCAACACGGTCAGCTGGGGCGGCGGCATTCTCAACGGGGGCACAACGACCGTGGACGCCAGCACCGTCAGCGCCAACACGGCCACTAGTCACGGCGGCGGCATCTTGAACGGGGCCACGCTGAACGTGCAGACCGGCAGCGTCATCGGCGGGGCCGGCGCGGGCAACACGGCCAACGGCGGCGGCGGCATCTATAACGTAATGGGCACAACGACCGTGGACGCCGGCAGCGCCGGCGCCGACACGGCCACTAGCCACGGCGGCGGCATCTTCAGCGGGGGTACGCTGAACGTGCAGAACGGCAGCGTCATCGGCGGGGCCGGCGCGGGCAACACGGCCAACTTCGGCGGCGGCATCTACCAC
>JBGVTF010000051.1:0-6529 GCA_041862415.1 Anaerolineae bacterium
GATGATGCCAGCAGCCTCTACTGGGGTCGGGAAGGGGAAGCAGTGTGGAACAACGACGGGGATTCAGCTTTTCTGCGGGACAGTGAGGGCAATCTGGTTGATGACTACAACTACTGAAGGTGCGACGCACTTGGCAAGTGCGTCGCACCTGGCCTCTCTATTCCAGGTGCAGCTTCTCGTTGACCGTGTCCCGGATGTCCGTCATGCCCTCTTCCAGGTAGGGATAGGCCAGCCAGACCGAGGCCAGGCCAAAGAGAGCACCGGTCATCGTGCGCAGTGGCCAGTTGCTCTCCCGCAGGCCAAACAGTTGGGTGGTGCCGTCAATGCCCATGGGCACGAGCGACAGAACGAAGGCCCAGATAGGCAATGGTTTGAGCCAGCGGCGCACCAGTCCGAAAACCAGGCCAGCCAACAGAATGGTTCCATAGGTGGCCACGTCACGCTGGCAGAGGGCCACCTTGTAGCCAATGGTCGCATCGCCGACATAGCGCTGGGTAAGAGCGTTACCCACCAGCGCTATCAGTTCCTCGTAAGTGTAAACCATCTGAGAGCCGCCGATGAAGAAGGACCGCCATGGTATTTGATGGCAGGCCACTTTGTAGGCACTGTAAATGACGCTGCCAAGCCAGGTATGGCCCGTCAACATCAGGATTGGAGCCAAGACCGGGAGGCCCACATAGAGCCCCCACGTCAAGTTGGCCAAAAACAGCCAGTGCTTGGCCAACTGGAAAATCAGCTTGTCCAGAAAAATGACGACGTCCCTGGTTCTACCGGTGACGGGCTTGACGCCCACATTGATCTCCCTTCGCAAAACATGGAATCAGCGCAAGGTCCAACAAGCGCTCTTATAGTCGCTCGAACAGCCAGGAGGGCGTGAATCTCAGAAACAGAGAGTTGAGACTTTGGAAGGTGCCGGTGAGCAGCAGAAGGCCGATAACGATGAGGAAGGCACCGCTGATGATGGAGACGATATTGAGACGGCGGTTCAACTGCCTGAGCCAGCCGGTGGCGGTGGTCAGCAGGAGGGCCACCAGCAGGAAGGGCAAACCCAGCCCCATCGAGTAGACGACCAGGAAGAAGACCGCCTGCCAGACCGACCGCGCATCAAGGGCCAGGGTGAGGATGGCTCCCAGCAGCGGACCCACACACGGAATCCAGCCAGCAGCGAAAGTCATGCCCACCAGGACCGAGCGCGCGTAGGTAGGACTGCTGCCCACGCCAACTTCCATCCGTCTCTCCATCATCAGAAACGGGATCTGGATCAGGCCGGTGGTGTGCAGGCCAAAGACAATCAAGAGAAGCCCCCCTAGCTTGACCAGGATGTCCGTAAAGCCAGCCAGGAAACGACCCAGGTAGCCCACCGGCAGACCAAAGAGAAGCACAAAGACCAGGGTGAAACCCAAGCCAAAGAAAAGAGCATGGAGGAAAACCGTGCTGCGTTTGGGAGCTTCCTCCTCACCGATGGTCGAACCGGTCAAATAGCCGAGGTAGACAGGCACCAGAGGCAAGACGCAGGGCGAGAGAAAAGAGAGAACGCCCGCGCCGAAAGCCAGGACAACCGTGACGTTTTGTGATTCCATTCTTCAAGCTCCTCATCAATGCTACGTACCCATAGCTTCGAGGGCACTGTCAGGTAGAGCAACATGATGTTCACTCGCTATTGCTCAATTCCTTCAGGATGGTTTGGACGCGCTGTTTCAGAACTGGCAAGTCCTTTTGAGTAATTTCCCACACCGCCACGAGGTCAACACCCATGTAGTCATGAATCAATACATCACGCAACCCGGCGATCCGGCGCCAAGGGATTTCAACATGCCGGGAACGGAGGTCATGGGACAGTCTCTTGGTAGCTTCTCCAATGATTTCAAGCTGCCGGATCGTGGCGTCTTGCCAGTGAGACGCAGACATAAAGACATCGCGACCGACCGAGATGTAGGACTCGATCTTCCCGATGGCGTCCAAGATATGTCGGAGATAAACTTGATCACCTGTCATAAGCTAGCTGCTTCCTTGAGTACCTGCTCTCGGATGTAGGGGCTTAAGGCCGCTTCGGTCACAACGTCCACTTCGCAACCGAGTAGATCTTCCAGATCTTGCTTGACAGCGATAAGGTCGAGTAAGCTGCGGCCAGGATCGAGCTTTACCAAGAAGTCAACATCGCTATCCGGCCCAGCCTGACCCCGAAGCAGGGAACCGAAGACCTGGACGTTTCGTGCTCCATGACTGGCGGCGATCCGCAATATCTCTTCGCGTTTGTCCTTCAAAACCTCATCCGTTGCCATAGCCCAACTCCTCATCCCCTCCCACGTTTTTCCTGACCAACCCCAGCCCGCGTTGTCAACCAGGACATACCGGAGATATCCACCCTACATCATTCACTCTGGGTTTTGCTCTCAAGGGCCCTTTTCAGGGTTTCGATCTCCCGTGCCAGATTCCTCTGGCGATTGGCGATGCTGAAGACGTAAACGAAGGTGAGGCCCCAGAAAACGGCATAAGCGGCGACAAGATAACCCATCCCAAAACCTCCAATAGATCAATACGTGATGCGTGATGCGTGATGCGTGATGCGTGATTTTAGCCGTTCGACCTCGTGGCGCATCCCCTCCAGACGAACCCGTTGAACAAGCAGCACCACGTACAAAAGGGTAAACGTGCCAAGGCAAAACAGGAAAGCGGTCAGCATCCTGGGCGAAGCGCTCAGGCCTCCAGTGCCAAAGACGATAGGATGAGCGACGCTCTGCCCCCACCAGCGCACGGCTCCAAAAACGATGGGCACGTCAAGAAAGCCCACGATGCCCAGCACGGCCGCCAGACGAGCTCGCCGCGCTTCGTCTTCCACAGTGTTGCGCAGCATCAGATAGGCGAAATAGATCAGCCACAGAACGGCCACCGTTGACAGCTTGGGATCGGCCCACACCCACCACACTCCCCAGGTAGGCTTGGCCCACAAGGGGCCGGTGAAGACGACCATGGTAGTGAAGACCAGTCCGATCTCCACCGACGAGAGGGCCAGGATGTCCCACCGACGCCCTCCTTTCCAAAGGTGGGCGATGCTGGCTATAAAGGTCACAAAAAAGGCCAGAAAACCCACCCAGGCTGAGGGCACGTGGAAGTAAAAGATGCGCTGTGCAATCTGGGCCGCCCCCACCAAATTGGCGGCTGGAGGCGCGTAGACGAGGGCCAGATAAAGAGCGATCAGCACAGCCAGGGCAGTGATGCCGTTCAGAATGCTGACTACCGCGGAACTACGCGTGTTCACAAACCTGTCCTCTCTGATAGACATGGAGTAAACAAAATATCCCACTTCGCTCAGCCTGGATTGCCAAATCCGGGCCATACCCGCCGGATTTGGCAATCCGGCGGGAGCACTAGCAAATATCCCCTACTCTTCCACCACATAGTCGAAAGTCATATAAGAGACCGTAAGAAAGATAATATCAAAGCCCACCAGCAAGTTCAGCCAATTGCGCATCTCCGAAAGGGGTTGGCCGTCGAGGAGACCGCCGGTAATCTTGACGGCAGCGATCATCAGCGGCACCACGATAGGAAAAAGCAGGATGGGCAACATGACCTCCCGGGCACGGGTGTGGACAGCAATGGCCGAGAACAGGGTACCCACCCCGGCAAAACCAAAAGTCCCCAGAACGATGACCAGGATCAAAGCCGGATTGAAAAGGGGTGGGTTGAACAAGACCCAGAAAATGGGCAAAACGATGGCTTCGACCACTGACATGAAAATCAGGTTGCCCAGCATCTTGCCGAAGTAGATAGCACTGCGGTCCACCGGGGCCAGCAAAAGGCCCTCCAGGCAGCCTTTGTCCTTTTCGAGGATAAAGGAGCGGTTCAGGCCCAACATGCCAGCGAAGGTAAAGGTCACCCACAACACCCCCGGCGCTACCTGCTTGACGTTGGCGACGCGCAGCTCGAAAGCAAAGTTAAAGATGACGATAACCAGCAGGGCAAAGACGAACATCGAGCTGAACATCTCTTTGGTGCGCAGCTCGGCGATGATGTCTTTGTGCACGATGGCCAGGATTTTGCGCAGGAATGCGATCAAGTCCACAGTCTCAACCAGAAGCTTTCACGGTTGAATCATAGGGTGAGGAACGAGGACCCGTTTCTGGGTCATGTCCAGGTGGTACCACAACCCGACTCAGTTCCGAAACGTTGCTTAGCTTGTAGTTTTGCAGTGCTTCTCTTAACCTGGCGGCATCCGGCCGCTGATCAGGCTTTTCGCTAAGTAGTTTGCATAATATCTGGTATAGTGGTCCTGGCAGGTCGAATCTCTCCAGTTTTGGAAAATGCCCACCTTCGTAAAGTGCTGGGTCATTGCCCCATTTGTAAGGTCGCTGATGAGTTAACAATTCATAAAGCACCACCCCCAATGCAAATACATCGGTCGGTGGCCCTACTGCTTCCGGGTCACGGAACTGTTCTGGCGCACTGTACGCTATTGTGCCGAGGTATCCACGCGAGCCATCTTCAAGCAAGCTAACGGTTTCGTGACCACTGGCACGGGCAATATCAAAGTCAATTAACACCGAGTTTCGTTCCACGTCATCGGTCAACATGATATTGCCAGGTTTGATGTCACGATGGACGATACCCCGCCTATGTGCGTAATTTAATGCACCTGCCATCTCAATGCCAATATTGATAGTATCAAGCACTGTTCTTGGCTTACCTGCATCTATGATATCCTGAAGTGTGGTCCCCTCTACCCACTCCATAACAACTCCCAAGGGTTCCTGGATAACAGTAAACACTTGTCCTATGTGAATATGCCTGAGCCTGGCCAAGATATGTGCCTCGCGTACCAGGGTTTTCTGAAATCTTTGGACATCCCTATCACGCAGTTTCGCATCTGAACGCAACAACTTTATGGCAACCACAAGCCCCAGCCTTTCATCCCAGGCTTTGACAATTCGGCTATGGCCTGTGTCGCTGACAATTTCTTGTATCTCATATTGGCCAGCTAGACGCTGTCCTATCTCTAAAACCGCAGCTTTCTTTTGGGCCCTGCTCAAAGACAATATAAAGCGCCCGAACTCCTCTGAGAAGAGCTGTATCCTTCCACTACGGTCTTTATAAATCAATCTTGCATCCTTCAAACTTTCAAAGTCAGAATCACCAGGTCCTGTAAATTGTCCACCAGCTATTGAGACAAGAACCCTTTGCTGATTGGGATTCAGCCTTTTCCAATACCCCTCCCAGAGCTTCCAGACCTCCCTCCGCTCGGCCTTTTTGACGTCTTCCACCAACTGGGCGTTTTTGATGGCCAGGGCCGCGTTGTTGGCCAGGCCGGTCAGCAGTTCCAGATCGTACGGCGTGAAACCCGCCGCCCCAATCTTGTTGACCACGTTGATGGCCCCCAGCGACTCACCCTTGACCACCAGGGGCGCGGAGATCAGCGATGTGGTTTCAAAATCGAGCCGCTTCGCGTCGCCCACGTCTGCGGCCCACCGCTCATCCCTCTTTACGTCGTCCACTGTGGTCGGTTGCTGGTACAGGGTCACCCAGCCAGCCAGTCCCTCTCCCAGCTTGAGCCGCGAACCGCGTAACTTTTCGCCGCCGCCCCCGGCCGCTATCACGCACTGCAGTTCCCGGCCCGAAGGATCCAGCAGCCAGATGGACCCACCTTCGGCCTCCATGGCTTCGATGACTTCTTTGAAGACGGTCGGCAAAAGTTCACCCAGTTTGATGCTCTCATGAAACTTTTGGTCAATCCTCTGTAACAGCTTCAATCTCTCGAACTGACGCAGCGTTGAAATCACCAGGGACTCCACGGAATCGCCTGGGTCAGCAGCAGTTTCACGTAGCTGCTTTTCCAGGTCCTCTGGCAAGGCGATCGTCAGGTCCACTTTGCTCAGCCTCCTTACTTGCTCACTCTGTTGGCTATTATATCATGAAGCACTTTGGCCTTCAAATCACACTCCCACGCACGGAACGATAGTAGATTTCTCGGAAGCTCTCTACATCCAATGTGCCCTTGTCAGCCTCGTAAGCGATCCGCCCCCCGGCCAGGATGGCCACCCGATCCCCCATCGAAAGGCCCCGCTCCAGATTATGGGTGGTCATCAGCACCGTGCGACCTTTCGTGCCGACAGTCGCCAGCAGTTCGTGCAACATCTCAGCGGCCTGCTGGTCCAGGCCCGTGTCCGGCTCGTCCAGAAGCAGGATCGCAGGCCGGTGCAGGATGGCCCGGGCGATGGCAAGGCGCTGCTGCATCCCCCGTGAGAAGGTACGCACCGGGTCGTGACGCCGACCTTCCAAACCCACCTGCCGCAACACGGCCTCAATGCGGTCTTCCAAATCGGGCACGTCGTACATCCGGCCGTAGAAGCGCAGATTCTCATCAGGTGTCAGGTCATCGTAGAGCAAAGTCTGATGGGAGACCAACCCCATGTGTCTTCTTATGTCAACTGACTCGTCGGCCAGATCAAAGCCGTCCATCCACACCGAGCCGCTTGTGGCCTTGCTCAGGATGGCCAGGATGCGAATGAGAGTGGTCTTGCCAGCCCCATTAGGA
>JBGVTF010000052.1:0-2789 GCA_041862415.1 Anaerolineae bacterium
TGCCCGCCAGAGTGGCAGACTTGCCAGCCGCCGTGCCGCCTCCTCGGCACCGTCAAAGTTTGGGATGCGGCCCTGCGCACCAGGGAAGCGGGCTACACCTTCCCTCTCCAACAGGTCCCAGATCCACCGACGAAGTTTCGCCTTGTCCATCATTCCGCTTTTACTCTCGATGCTTCGCTCGCCTACCTCGACCGCAATCGCCCGCCAGGTCACCCTGAAGCGACTCAGCCGCGCGCGTGTCGAGTCCCCACAGATGCGTCGTGTCTCGGAGTTCGACCCGGTCGCCGTCAAACCACAGTGTCACGGGGCGCGGGGCGCGCCCCTGAATGAGCAGCGTCTGGACAGCGGCCGCTCGCAACTCGGCCCCAAAGTGGCCGCCGACGTTGGAGCTGCCCAGTGGGCCGGTCAAGGGCGAGCGGGCGCTGACGTGCAGGCGGGAGGAAGAGGGGACCTCTGCACCAGGGGGGGCAACTCCGCTATGCCTGCTCCCCCAGCGAATCGAGAAACTCCCCCACCTCCGGGATCCCCAGCAGTTTGGCCTTGAAGAACTCGTTGACCAACTGCTCTACCTTGGCTCGCGAATCTGCGATCAACGCATCCCGGTCATCGCCCAGGTCCATCCGGCCGGTGATGTCGTCCCGCAGCCGGATCAGCGCCATCACGATCTCTGTCTCCAACGGGCCTTCGCAGCACTCAACCACGTGCCGGATCAGTGCGTCGGTCTGCTGCACCAACGTCTCGCGGTCAAGCGTCGAATCGGGCTGGCTCGCGTCGTCAATCGTATCCAGCAACGACCAGACCTGGTAGAGGAGTGCGGCGGGCTCGTCGAACAGCTCGCGGATCAGCGCGGCCGTCTGGTGACGGCCGGTCAGCCGGAAGATGTTGTACATCCGCTTGGCCGCCTTGCCATAGTTGATGTGCTTGTGGGTGTACTTGTAGACCTCGCCGGTGATCTGTCGCACATACTTGTCCAGAGACTGGGGTGAGACGTGCTGGGCCAGTTTGGTGAACATCGGCACCGACTCTGCCTCCAGGTAGACTTCTTGAAAGTAGGGGTCCAGGAAACCGTCCAGGGGTGTGATCGAGCCATCGGGAGCCTCCCAGGTCACGTCGAGCATGTTGCTGACGTTGACCACGCGCCCCTTCTCTGGCTCAGCGATGACCCAGTCCATCTTGCACCAGCCGGGGTCCAGACAGCCGTATTCCCATTCCACCTCCCACGGCTCGCCCGAGGCGCGGAAGACGTGCATCTTGCCCGCTTTCACTTCGTCGGGGCTCCAGGAGATGGAGGAATCGGCCTGGATACGCTCACCGCCCTTGACCACGTCGGTTTTCCAGGTGCCGAACCTGACCTCGACCAGTTGGTAATCGGGGCCCTCGAACGCATCCAGCGCCTTGTCACGCATCAGATCGGCCAGGATGCGGCATGCCTCCTCCCGTGTTTCCGCCTTGATGTTGACACGCTCAAAGTAGTCGCAGTCGCCGGGGTAGAGTTGGATCACGCCCTGGGCCGCGCTGCCGGCCAGACTGATGGCAGTCTCGACACTGGGCAAATCGGGCAATTGGACGATGTCAGCGATGCGGCGATAACGATCGAGTGAGGCCTTGTCAAAGTCGAGCAGCGTGATCTCGTGGCCGTAGATGCCGGCCTCTTCATCCACCTCCCACTCCATCGTGTCGGACGCAGCCATGGCCGTCAACCACTGGGTAACGTCGGTCTCGTCCACCTCGACCCCCAGCGTTTTGGCCGTCTTGATAATTTGTTCCACTTCTTTTTGGGCATCTGCCTGGCTCTTTTCGTCGCTCATTGCTCACCTCCGTGTGTGGAATCTAACCAGTCATCGTGAATGTTTGCACCCGTGGTGTTGCGAATTCATTCGTTACATTTCACGTTTGGCGCATTACGCACCCACCAGATTACGGGCCACGTCCACGGCTGTCGCTGCATCAGGTGCATAGCCATCGGCTCCGATCTCCCCGGCAAAGGCGGCCGTCACCGGCGCGCCGCCGACCATGATCTTGACCGAGTTGCGCAGTCCGGCCTCTTCCAAGGCTTCGATGGTGTCCTTCATCGCTGGCATCGTCGTGGTCAGCAAGGCACTCAGCCCCAAGATTTTGGGCTGGTGCTCGCGTACGGCAGCCACGAAAGTCTCTGGGTGCACGTCCTTCCCCAGGTCAACTGTCTCAAAGCCGGCGCCCTCCAGCATCATTTTGACCAGGTTCTTGCCGATGTCGTGCAGGTCGCCTTGCACCGTGCCAATGAGGTACTTGCCCGCGCCGGTCACATCGCTCTCTGCCAGCAGCGGTCGCAGGACATCCATGCCAGCGTGCATAGCTCGGGCGGCGATGAGCACCTCCGGCATGTAGAGAACATCCGCTTTGAAATCCTTGCCCACTTCGTCCATGCCGGCGATGAGACCGCCGTGCAGAATCTCGTGTGGATCCATGCCCAGGTCCAGAGCCTGCTGGACTAATGTGGCGACCTCTTGGTCCTCGCCCTCGTACAGATTTGAGGCGATTTGTTGCAGAATCTCTGCCATTTTCTACAACCTCCTATCGCGTTTTTGATTGTTCCTGCTCACGCTGTGCAGGGCTGGGTCGCCCCACTGCCGTGAACGTCAGTTCCGTTCCCAGATAAACCTGCTGTCCCCATCCCCCCGCAACTGGCGCACCACGATCCACACGGATCATCTGCACCTCAACCTGGCTGGCACCCGCTTGCCGGGCCAGAGCCCTTAATTGGACCGGCACGACTTTTTGAGCGTAGGCTACGCCTTCTTCCACGGACG
>JBGVTF010000053.1:0-10890 GCA_041862415.1 Anaerolineae bacterium
CATGGATAACCAATATGGGCTGGGCTGTCCTGATTGCTTTGTCTACGTGATCACCGTCCGTCAGGGGGAGCGGGTCAAAGCCGTGCGCACCTACGACGGCAGCGTGCCGCAAGAGTTGGAGGGGATATTGACTTTGCTTGTCACCCTTTTGGACCAGGAATTGGGAGAAAAATGAGCTGTAGGACAAGTTGCCAACTTGTCCCAGGGGGCAATTTGCCAAATTGCCCTGCGATTGAAACGAAGCGAGGGGAAATGAACTACACCGCGGCCAAGGAGATTTTCGCGATGTACCCCGGCTACGTGCGGGGAGTGGTGGTGGCCAGGGCAGTCACCAACGGAGAGCAAGAGAACACAGAAATACTGGCCCTGCTGCGGGAGGCCGAGGAAACTGTCCGCCAGAGATCCGACCTGGAGGACATCTCCCAGCACCCGCGTATTGCCTCCTGGCGGGCGGCCTACGCCGGGTTTGGGGCCAGGCCCAGCAAGTTCCACAGCTCCGTCGAGGCCATGATACGGCGGGTGCGCAAGGGAGGTGAATTGCCCTACATCAACCACCTGGTGGCCCTGGGCAACTGTATCTCGCTGAAGCACCTGCTGCCCGTGGGCGGACACGACGTCGGGGTGGCCGAAAGTGACCTGTGGCTGAAGCTGGCCCAGGGAGATGAGGTTTTCACGCCTTTCGGCACCGAAATCGTGGAAAACCCCGAGCCGGGCGAGGTGGTCTACCTGGAGGGCAAGAAGGTGCTGTGTCGCCGCTGGACGTGGCGGCAGGCTCAGCATACCATCTTGACCCCCGAGTCCAGGCATGTAGCCATCAACGTAGACGGCCTGCCACCGGTGACGGCCGGAGAGACCGAGGCCATTTGTGAGGAACTGGCCGAGTTGGTGAGAAAATTCTGTGGAGGAGAGGTAGCCTGTCGCTACCTGCGCCAGGACAACCCGGTGATTGAGGTCTAGCTATGCGTGCCTTGCTTTACGATGGTCAATTGAGGTTGGCCAAGGATTATCCTCGACCCGTGCCTCCGCCGGGGGAGGCCCTGGTGTGGGTGAGGTTGGCTGGTATCTGCAACACCGACCTGGAAATCGTGCGCGGTTACATGGGTTTTCAGGGCGTGCTTGGGCACGAATTCGTGGGAGTGGTCGAGGAGTGTGCCGATGGAAGCTTCGTCGGCCAGCGGGTGGTGGGTGAAATCAACTGCTATTGTGGAGAGTGTTCAACCTGTCGTGCCGGAGCGCCCACCCATTGTCCCAACCGCACCACTCTGGGCATCTGGGGGCGCGACGGAGCCTTTGCCGATTACCTGAGCCTGCCCGTGGCCAACCTGCACGCCGTGCCGGAGGCCGTCAGCGACGAGGCGGCCGTCTTCGTCGAGCCTCTGGCCGCTGCGCTGGAAATCCTGGAACAGGTCCAGGTAAAGCCCACCGATGGGGTGGTTGTCTTGGGCGATGGCAAGCTGGGCCTGCTGGTGGCCCAGGTACTGGGGCTGACGGGCTGCGATTTGGTGGTGGGGGGACGTCATGAAGAGAAGCTGGCCGTCTTGCGGCGGCGAGGCATTGACGCCCGCCTGGCTGATGAGTTGCCTGCTGATAAAGCCGATGTGGTGGTGGACTGCACCGGCCATGCCAGCGGATTCGCCGCTGCCCGTGGATTGGTCAAACCGCGGGGCACCCTCGTCCTCAAAAGCACCTTCCACGGTGACGTAGAAGTGAACCTGAGCATGCTGGTAGTGGACGAGATCACCCTGATCGGTTCCCGCTGTGGTCCCTTCGCTCCGGCCCTGCGCCTCTTGGAGCGCGGCCTGATAGACGTGCGATCTCTCATCAGTGCTACCTATCCCCTGGACGAAGGTCTGGCTGCCTTTGATCAGGCGCAGAAGAAGGAGACACTGAAAGTCTTGCTGGATATGACGTAAGCGCCAGTTGACGTTTCCGTATCGTGCTGTGACGAGAAGTCCCCTTCGCCACGTGAGGCAAAGGGGACTTTATGATAGGCTCACAGCCCTCAACCCAAGCAGGAGGAAAATCGCAAAATGCCTGACCACGATTATCTGTTGGTTTCTATGACCACCGGCTCTTCGGAAGAGGCAGAGAAAATAGCCGAGGCCCTCGTCCAGGAGAGGCTGGCGGCCTGCGTGAACATTGTCCCTGCCATCACCTCAATCTACCGCTGGCAGGGGGAGGTGCACAGGGACAGCGAAGTGTTGCTCATAGCCAAGAGCCGCCCCGAACTGTTCCACTCATTGGCCGCCCGCGTCAAAGAGTTACACAGTTACGAGGTACCGGAGGTCATCGCCCTGCCTATCGTAGCCGGAAGTGAAGCTTACCTGAACTGGATTGATGAATCAGTTTTCACCACCTTTTAGGCATATGCCGCCAGCAGAAAGTGGCCGCCGGACAATGGCCGGGGCAACTCCCTGATGGGGGCTTGGGCTGGAAGTGTCCGGCACGGACGGCGGCGGCGTAGGCCAGGGCGTGGTCGGCGGCAACTTGCAGCGCCGCCTCCACCCCACCCTCGAATTTCTCCAGCTTGAGGCTGCTAGCCTTGGCTGGGCCGATGTGCCAGTAGAAACCACCGGATACGTCGCCCATGCCCAGGGCGTCGCGGGCGGCCAGGGCATAGAGAGCCAATTGCACCCGTCGTCCCTCGGCCAGGTCATGGGCCGAGATGGGCGTGGAGCCAGCCTTGTAATCAATCACCCGCAGACAGCCGTCTGGCCCTCGGTCTATGCGGTCAATGTAGCCGCGCAGGCGCAACTGGCCACAGTCGCGCTGGATCACCAGTGCAGGCCGGCCCTCGAGGCCAAAGACCTGCTCCAGAGCAGCGGGCGTGTAACCCGACGAGGCTGCAACCAGCGCGGTCACGGTGTCGGCCAGAATCTGCTCCAGTTCCTGGCGTTGGTAGTCCCACAGCGGCGTGGGGCGGAAGCCGTATTCGTCCGGTGCGACGTCAAAGACCCCCTGAGCGACGATGGGCAGCAAGGCCAGCAGTTCATCGGCGTCGGTGGGGTCTGATGCGCGGCGGTAGACCTCTTCGAGGATGCGATGGTACATGGTGCCCAGCACGCGGACGTCGTAGCCCTCCTCCGGTGGGGTGCGGGGCTCCAGGTCCAGGCCGGAGCCGACCCAGAAGAGCATAGGGCAGGTGGCGTAGGCTTCCAGTCGGCTGGCGCTCCAGGTGTGGCGCGGGCCGTAGCGGGTTGACAAGCGGTCGGCCAGCGCGGTCAGGTCACCCTCGTGCGGCCCGCTGGGCTCGTCAGCCAGGCGGGCCCTTAAGACCGAAGCGCCCATCTGAGCGGATCGCCAGGCTCGGTTGAACTCGTTGTCCTCCCCTTCGAGCCAGACAGCCAGGGGGGATTGGCCACCGGCAAGAGCGGCCGTGCTGACGAGTTCCTGGGGTGAGGCGGCTTCGCTGGCTGGCAGGGGGTCTTCGGGGCGGACGTGCTCCACAGGGGCGTCTATCAGCCGTCGGACCTGCTCCCAGTAGGGTGAGGGCTCCCACTGTTGGCCGTCGTCGGCCAGATAGGGCCGGCACAGCAGCAGTTTCTCGCGGGCACGGGTGACGGCTTCGTAGAAGAAGGTGACCTCGTCGCCCTGCAACTGGGGCTCGATGAGCAGACCCCCGTCGCGCAGGGCCAGGCGGTCGCTCTCGCGCAACAGAGTGTCCTCCTGCTCGGCCTGAGGGAACTCGCCCTCGGACAGGCCCAGCAGGGCCACGGCGCGGAAGGACAGGCCACGGGCCTGCAGAACCGACGCGGCCAGCACGGTGGGCACGTTTGGCTCAGGTGGTACGCTATAGGACGTTCCCTCGACGGCACCACGTAGCTCGGCGTAGAAACGAGCGTAAGGGATGGGAGCGTCTGGGCCGAGCACCGAGTCGGCCAGCACCAGGCCGCGCAGCACGTCTTTGAAGGCGCGCAGGGCGGCCACGTCGCGCTGGGCAGTCGAGTTGGCCTCCCAGGCTCGGGCCACGACACCCAGGCTACCTTCGATGGCGTCTTCGGGTGATTGAAAGCGTGTGGCCAGCTTGGGATCGTCGCCGATGAGCTCTTCGACGAAAGCCGCATAGTCGCGGACGGTGGCTTCTGGCCGGGGGGTGACGCGGGCGACGAAGGCTTCGAATTTGCGGTGCAGGGCGGCAGCCTCGGCCCCGGCGGGTACCTCAGGTGGGGCCAGGTCTTCGTCTTCCGCCGTCGCCTCGGTGATGGCTGGCCTCATCTGGGCCAGCCGATCGAGGGCCTCGGTCCACTGAGCCCGGCCCTGGATGACCAGCCCGGCGCGGGCGGCGGCGTCCAGCCGGTCGGCGTCGCCATGGCCGATGGAATCCTCGCTCACACCTGACCAGTCGAAGTAGGGATTGCGCCAGGCGTCCACCACCTGGCGGCGTGGCCAGTCGAGCACGGATAACGATAGTAGCGCTAGCAGCGCGGCCACAGCCGGGTTGGCCACCAGGTCGGCGCCCTCGGCCAGGCGAAGGGGCAGGCCGAACTCGGCGGCCGTCTCCTGGAGGGAGGGGCGATAGGGGGCCAGGTCACGGGCGATGATGGACACCTCGTGGGCGGCCATCCCGTCGCGCACCAGGCGGGCTTTGATCCAGCGCAGCGCGGCGCGGACCTCCTGGCTCCGGTTCTGGGCTTCGATGAAGGCGACGGCACCGTCGGCGGGATGCTTCTGGGGGGATGGCTGGAATAGAGACGCTTCCAGGTGAGCGAGCGGACCGCAGATTACAGATTGCGGAGGGGTGAGGGGCTCTGGTTCGACGTTGAGGGCGGTGGTCATGGCTGTGAGGGCGCGGGCAAAGCGGCGGTGGGCAACCCGGGTGCGGAGGATGTTGCCGGTGAGGGTGACGATGGTTTCGGCGGCGCGGTCGGCCAGGAGGCGCAGCACTTCCAGTTGGGTGGGGTTGAACTCGTCAAAACCGTCAACGATCAGCAACCGCAGGTCACGGCCCAGGTCGGGGTCATTTTCTAGGGCCAGCGCTGCCAGCCAGCCATGGCCTTCGGCGTCCATCCAGCCGGTCTGCACCAGCCAGTCCTGGTACTCAGCGTAGATGGCAGCCAATTCGGTCAATCGCTCTTCTCTGTCAGCCACGGCAGTGGCAAAGTCGTCACGGCGGACTCGGGCACGTTTGAGCTCCCTGATGAGAGCGCGCAAGAGCCGGAGAAAGCCGGGTTTATCGCGCAGCGGGGCGTAGTGGTTCAGGCGGCCCTCTTCGCATAGTCGGTCTACGATGGTGCGCAGCAGGCGGTGCTGGACGGGGTCGAGCAGGCGGGGGATGGGCCGTCCAGTCTGGGCCAGGATTTCGCCGTAAAAGGTATAGAAGGTGCCCAGTTGCACTCCCAGCGCGCCGCCCTCTTCGGCCAGGCGACGGCGGAAGGCCGCGACCTGGGCCTGGTTGGGCAGGATGACCCAGGTGGGGGCCAGAGGGTCTGCTGCTCGCACTTCTTGGATACGAGCGATGCAGTAATTGGTTTTGCCGTGTCCGGCGGGGGCTAGGAGAACACTAGGAGACATATTAGCTACCATTGTCACGTTGCAGTTGGAGTGCAGGCGCCAGCCTGCCTGTTGCGCCACGCTACGCGATGAAAAACAGACTTGCGTCTGCACGCCGGAAGCGAAACGTTCCCTCTTGCCCCTGCCAGCCTGCACCCAAGACGGGGCTCCAAGAGATGCTGGGTCCTCTGGGTGCCGTCAGCGCCGGCGCGCTTTACGCTGTTTGTAGCACCATCCTGCCGTCCGGCTCGCGGGCGTACTCCATTGTGCCCTGGGGAATGAGGTTATCCACTTGTAAGTAACCGGCATCCATGTATTCCCAGATCACCTGGAAGGGGGCCGTCCCGGGCACCCACTTTTCCACGATGACGACGCCGTGACCAGGCAGCACGGTGAAGACGACCTGACGCGAGTCGTCTGGGTTTTGCATTGCCTGCGAGCGGGCGAAAGCCCTCTTGACACCCCGGGCCTGAGCATCCGTGGCACAGGAAACCAGATAGTGGTAATACGGCGGATCCAGAGGGACATACTCAACCCAGCGAGGGTCGTAGGCGGCAATGCCGCGATGTCCGTGCAGTTTAGAGCGCACCACTGGCACCCGCGTAGTGATACCCCACGCTGGGCCAAGGGTGATGGTGGGCAGCGGGCTATCCATGTCCATCATCTCGACCGCTTCGGAAGACGGGGGATCGTTGCGCTTTTCCTCTACGTGACGTGTCAAGGCTCCGCTGCCGTCGGGCCGCACTCCCACGATCACCGCCAGGTCATCTTCAGTGATGCTCCCCTTGTCAACAGGGCGGGCACTACCCGTGACCGTAGCGATGAGAGCACCCAGGGTCGGATCCCACGTGGCAAAGCACCCCTCGCTGTACTGGCTAGACACCGCGTCCGCCACGGCAGGCACTTGCACTAGGTCGGCGATGAGCACCATCTCGGTGAAGAAGTTGCGCTCTCCCAGTTGCTGACCCGCCACACACATGCCTGTGGGCGTGCTGAGACGTTGCCAGAGCGCGTATGGGATAGGCTCTCCCACCACTTCGTGTTCGGTCAACTCCCTGGTGCTGACGGTGGTCACGATGCGCAGAACCATATCGTCGTAGAAAGATTTCAGGTCCTGTGCTTCACTACAAGGGTGAGCGCCGACCAGGTCAAAGTGGTACGCTACAATAGGGCAATCATCTCCGACCACGAGGACGACATGGAGGCTCTTGGCTTGGGCCTGCACCAGGCGCTCCAGGGCCAGGATGGGGCCGCCACGGTGACCCTGCTCGAAGAGCACGCGATGGGCCTGGGGCGCCAGACCGGGGAAGTCATAGTCCGCTCGGTCCGGCGGTTCCTTGGCCAATGCGGCCTGGAAATGAGCCAACAGGTGCTGGAATTCTTCAGGCGGCACGTGGACCAACGTGTAGAGGGCAGGGGAGCAATTCAGGTCGAAGCGACTGCGGGCAGTAAATAACAGAGCCTGGCGCCATCCAATCGCTTCGCCAAAGGGGGCGGTGGTCAGGATGACGTCGGTGCGATCATCCGGTGTCGCCTGAACCTGGTGCCCTTGGAGGCGGAAATGGTGCAACAAACCGCTCGCCACTTCTTCCAACAAAGAGGTCGTGGGACCGGGCACAAAGGCCACATGTATTCTGCGCAACCACGAGTGCGTGGATTTGGCTGCTGTGGATTCCTTGAGGGTGATGCTCATAACATTCCTATTCAACGTCTTTGTTCTCCTACAATAGTGATGTGAGCAGGTTTCCCCTCCCACCTGCTCCGAAATCCACGTCCAGGGAAGATGGCTTGAGCCCTATGTCAGGTAGACCCGCGCGGCAGCGTCGAATGCCTCCTCCGGCGTGCCTTGGAAGTCGCCCGATGGGAAGACGGACACTTCGTACTTTTCGTTGCTGTAGGTGTAGAACGCAAAGCCCCGTCGCTCCTCGTCGCTGAAGTAGCGCAGGCGGCACAGGTGTATAGGCGTGTTGCGCAACCGCTCCAGGTGCTCCTCCCGGCTCTCGGGCCAGTCGGGTGGGGGCCAGTTGGGCGGTACATCTGGCTCGGTGTAGGTGTCAATGTAGCAGAATTTCCCCCGGAAACGAATCTCCAGGCGGGTGTACTTCCCGGCAAAGTGCTCCTCGCCGTAGCGCCGAATGCGTGCCTCGGTCCGGCGCTTTACCTTCTCGGGAATCTTGACCCCACCTGAATCCGGGCTCCATACCCAAGGCTTGCGTGCCATAGCCAACCTCCAAGTGTATTTAGCGAGCCCAGGCCGTTGTACTGACAAAACTTCTCATCGTTCACTTGTTTAAACTGTCCAAAAACAGTTGAAGTTCATTCTTTGTTCGTTCCCAAACCTCTGCCAATGATGTCACCAGCTTTTCCAACTCGTCCCACTCCAGAAAAAACGAATATGAATGCCGATAGAAATGCCGGAAGCCCAGGTAGTTGGCTAACTGATGAGCCATATGAACTGTCAGGACTGGCCCTCTGCTCGACGTGGCCTCTGCCATCCGAGTGAGCAAATCACGATGCCACTGAGCACCCGCAGGAACATCCTGGTCTATTCCTTTAGCAATGGATAGAAAGATCTTTTCCAGCCCATTGTAGAACGAATGCAGCACAGAAGCCATGGCGGTGACTTCTACCAGGTCAGGCGTTTTCTTTTGTGCCCGTTCCAAAAGGTCAGCGTAGGACTCGAAGAGATGGTTGATTTGTCCAATCTCGAACTTTACCTGAGGGATAACTCTGTCAACCAACTTGGTGCAGTTCTCCTTCCTCTTCCAAGTAGCGTGCAAAAGCGTCTTGCCTGTCCAGATTAACCAAATCGACTGGATAATCCAATTCAAGCAGAAGCCTGCCTAGAAGATGAAAGAATTTCCCTTTTGGACAACCTCGGATGGCTAAGTCAATGTCTGATTTATCTTTGATCTCTCCGCTAGCGAGTGAGCCGAAGAGAAAGATGTCAGTACATCCAGCCTCTTTGAGTATTTCTACGGCTCGGCGGACATCCTTCTGATAGGTCTCAGGGAGTTGAACTTTTTCATTCATCTTCGTTACCCCAAGCTCCTGTGTGCATTGTCGCAATGGCAGCAAACGTGTTATCTACGAAGTACTTCAACTCGGCGGGCTTGTTGCGGCTCACTACGTCCACCTTGATCGCGCCGCTGTCGACAGCAATGCACTGTAGCTGCTCAGCCAGGCCGGGACAGCTTCCAGCGCACCAATTTGTTCCAGGTGAGAGGTGGGCACAATCGTGCCATCTGCACCAGTATCCACAATTGCCGGGAGTGGGCCAGCCTTCTGGTCACCGGACACTGCGATTAGTGTAATCTCAAGTGTCGGAATGGGAGGGTTGTAGTCAGCGTCGTAGGGATGACTCATTGAACCGGCTCCAAGCGAGGGCTGCGTATTAAGATTTGCTGCACGGGTTTGTCTGTCACCTGCGCGATCAAAACCGGGGCACGGCCATACCGAGATCGAACCCGCAGGTGAAGCGCCCGACAATCCGGATCGTGATCAATAACCTGACCCTCGCGCATAGCCACGTATTCATCCGAGTAGCGGGCTCTGAGAACTGCATGTTTGGCCTTGAACATCTCAAACTCGACCAGGAGCTTCTCTCGTCGCGTTTGGGCCAAGTGTTGACTGAGCAGGGTATTGACAAACTCACCCAAGCTGATTCCTTGTCGTTCTGCTTCCTGGCGCAACGGTTCAAGTAGATCATGCCGTAAAGCGACCTCAGCCATCTTACACACCTCCTGTTACAACTTTACTCATGGCCACATCTCTCATTTCACGTCCACTGAGTTGTGGCAAAGGCTACAGCCTGGCCTCGGCTGCCAACTGCCGCCCCAGGTCAATGACGTCCTGCACGGCGGCGATGAGCATCTCGCCTGTCTCGACCGAGGGCGGTGGGGCGGGTTCCTCGTCCTCGGCGGGCGGTGTGGTCAGCTCACGCACGCGAGCCAACTACGCGGCCAGGTCGCCAGGCACGCGGCCAGGCTCCACCAACTCGGCCTGCACCACAAATATTATATCACAAGTACCTGGTTTAAGGAAATAGCCTTTTCTGAGAACCCTGAGGATAGAACGAAAACGGGATGGGGTAGGGTAGGAGAGCGGATTTGTCAGACCTGGCAAGGTGTAGTAGAATAGTCTATGTTCCAGCAACCAGTCTTAGGGAAGGTGTCACATCATGGATCACGTCAAGAGTCTGAAATGTATGATTTGCGGAGCGGAGTACGATGTCAATGAGGTGATGTACGTCTGCCCCAGGCATGGCGACGAGGGTATCCTGGACGTCGTCTACGATTACGACCTCATCGGCCAGAGGCTGACCAGGGAGAAGCTGGCCGCTGATCCCACCGACTCTATCTGGCGTTACAAGCCGTTGCTGCCGGTGAGAGCCGATAGCCCCATGCCTCCATTGCAGGTGGGCTGGACCCCCCTTTACCCGGCCCGGCGGCTGGCGGAGCAGTTGGGCTTGCAGCACCTGTGGATCAAGGACGATGGCCGCAATCCCACGGCCTCTTTCAAAGACCGGGCCAGCGCCGTAGGAGTGGTCAAGGCTATGGAGTTGGGGCGGGACATCATCACCGCTGCCAGCACTGGCAACGCCGCCTCGTCGCTCTCGGGCCTCTCGGCCAGCGTGGGCATCAAAAACATGATCTTTGTGCCAGAGACCGCGCCCCAGGCCAAAATCGCCCAACTGCTGGTCTTTGGGGCCACAGTGATCGCTGTCAAGGGCACCTACGACCAGGCCTTCGACCTCTGTCTGGCTGCCACCAAAGAGTACGGCTGGTACTCTCGCAACACGGCCTATAACCCCTACCTTTCTGAGGGCAAGAAGACGGCTGCCCTGGAAGTCTGCGAGCAACTGGGGTGGGATGCGCCGGACCGTATCTTTGTCTCGGTCGGTGACGGCTGCATCATCGGCGGGTTGTGGAAGGGGCTGAAGGATCTCGTGGCACTGGGCTTCATTGAGAAGATGCCCAGGCTGATGGGAGTGCAAGCTGAGGGGTCAGCCGTCCTGTACACCGCCTGGCAAAAGGGCACCGAAGAGATCGAGCCCATCGTGCCCCACACCCTGGCTGATAGCATCTCGGTGGGTATCCCCCGTGACCGACTCAAGGCTCTCAGGGCGGTGCGTGAGACTGACGGTGAGTACATCACCGTCAGCGATGACGAGATACTGGAAGCCATGCGCGTCCTGGCTAGAGGGACGGCCGTATTCGGTGAGCCAGCCGGGGTGACGGGCTTTGCCGGGTTGCAGAAGATGGTGCGTGACGGCAGAGTGAATCCCAAGGAGCGCGTCGTGGTGTTGGTGACCGGTAACGGCCTCAAGGATGTCGGCAGTGCCATCAAAGCCAGCGGGGCACCCCATCTCATCGAGCCCTCTCTGGATGACCTGAAGCG
>JBGVTF010000054.1:0-5599 GCA_041862415.1 Anaerolineae bacterium
CTTGACAATGTCACATTAGAGGTTATGTCACCCTGAGCGAAGCGAAGGGTCTCGTTCCTGGTAAGTCAGGGCACCCTGCTGACCACGAACGAGATTCTTCGTCGCTTCGCTCCTCAGAATGACACCAGGTGGAGGCGACATCTGCGTAATGTGACATTGTCGAATTAGGCAGCATGTCGCACGGCCCACTCGGCAGCGGGCAGCAGCAGTTGTCTGCCAACCAGCTCTTCTCTCAGAGTCTCGTTCCACCACGTCAATCAGACCGACCCGCAGACAGAAGCGCTGCGCATGGCGGTCAACCAGTATACCACACAGTTGGGGGAAAATCAATCAAGGACAACGCGCGTCCCCGTTTCGCCCGCCAACGCTCGTTCGATGTTCTCGGGGTTGGTAACGAGGGCCTCCTTGCCTCCTCCCTCCAGGAAATCAACGATGGCCTTGATCTTGGGATACATGCTCCCCGGCGCAAAATGCCCCTCCTCCAGGTACTGTCTGGCCTCGGCCAGAGTCATCCTGTCCAGCCATTTCTGGTTCGGCTGGCCAAAGTTGAGGGCCACCTTCTCCACAGCGGTAGAGATGATGAAGAGGTCAACGCCGATGGCCAAGGCCAGGAGGCTGGAGGCATAGTCCTTGTCAATGACCGCGGCGGTGCCTTTCAGTTCGCCATCTTGCTCGACCACCGGGATCCCCCCACCCCCCACAGCGATCACCACGAAGCCAGCATCAATGAGGTTCCTGATAGCGTCCCGCTCGATGATGCGCCTGGGGATAGGTGAGGGCACCACCCGTCGCCAGCCCCGCCCGGCGTCTTCGATCACGTCCCAGCCTTCCTCGTCCCGTCTCTTCAAAGCGGTCTCCCTTTCCAGGAAAGGGCCGATGGGCTTGGAAGGCTTCTGGAAAGCCGGGTCGTCCTGATCCACCAACACCTGGGTGACCACGGTGGCAGCCTGCTTGTCAATGCCTCGCAGCTTGAACTCGTTGTACAAAGACTGTTGGATCATGTAACCGATGGCACCCTGGGTGTCGGCCCCGCAGGAATCCAGGGGCACAGTGTGCAAGACGTGGCTGGCCAGCTCCGAGCGGCGGAGGATAAAGCCCACCTGGGGGCCGTTGCCGTGGGTGATGATCACGTCCCAGCCGCGCTCGATCATGCCAGCGATGTGTACGCAGGTCTCCCGCGTGGTGGCGAACTGGTCAGGCACGCTCTGGTGGTCTTTATCCTTGATCAGGGAATTGCCGCCAATGGCGACGACGGCAACGCGACGTGTGGCCTTTTTGTTACTTGGATTTGCTGTCATTTATTGAGCCTCCACTGCTCACAAATTACCCATCGTCAGCGCCATGATCGCCTTTTGCACGTGCAGGCGGTTCTCGGCCACGTCGTAGATGCAGGAGCGGGGACCACTGGCCACTTCGTCGGTCACCTCGTGGCCCCGGTCCACAGGCATGGGGTGGGTAAAGATGGCGTTGTCTGTCAAAGCCATTTTCTCCGCATCGCAGACCCACTGCGGGTACTTCAGGGCTTTGTCTATCTCCTTCTGTTTGCGGAACTCGCCATCCCGATAAGCCTGGGGGCTCATCCAGTGCCGGGAGTAGACCACGTGGGCAGCCTCATAACCGGCCCGCACGTCGGTGGTTTCGGCAAAGGTCCGGCTATTGGCGGCGCAGTTCTCCTGGGTCCACTGGACGACCTGGGGATCGAGATCGTAGCCCTCAGGGTGGGCCAGGGTGACGTCCATCCCGAAGCGGGAGCCGATGAGCAGAGCCTCCTGCACGCTGCACCAGGAGCGGGCCAGGGCTCCGTGGCCCCAGGTGACCAGCAGCTTCTTGCCTCTCAGCACCGTCGGCGCGGCCGGGTAGCCGGGCCCTTTACCCCACCACTCCGCCCAGCCCATCACGTCGGCCAGGCCCTGGCAGGGGTGGTACTTGTCGTGGGCCATAGAGATGACAGGGATGCTGCTCCATTGGGCGTACTCACGGATCAACTCCTCGCCAGCCCCATAGTAGGGCACCTTGTCCTCCAGGATGCGGATGCCCAGGCCGTGAGCGTAGCGGCTCATCACCTGGGCCGCGTCCTCGACGGTCTCACCAGCGGTGGTGGCCGTCTTCAGGCGCATGGCCTTGGGTTCCAGGAACTGGGCGTGGCCTCCCAGTTCCGTGGCCGCGCACTCGAAGGATTGACGGGTGCGCACCGAGGGGTTGTAGAAGAACATCAGGAAGGTCTTGTGCTGTAGGATAGAAGTCCACTGGGGCGAGAAGCGATCGTGCTTCATCTTTGCCGCCCAATCCAGCACCGCTTCCAATTCTTCCACTTCCCAGTCCTGGGTGCAGATCAGGTCACGTTGATACAGGTTCATGGTTCTCTCTCCCTAAATAGTTATAGCTCGAACTGTTGTTATGTAGGTGGGCTGGCAGCTCTCAACAGCTCATCCGCCAGCCTCAGGTAGAACTCCTGCAACGTTTGCAGAGGGAGGGGCTCGAACAATTCCGGCATGGTATCTAGCCTAGTCACCTGTCGCATCATGTGACCCAGGTAGAATTCGGTCAGCCCCAAATCTTTCTGTTTGGCCTGTGCTATGAGGTACTTCAGGTCGTAGCCTGCTTGCAGGATGAAATACAAAGTTCCCTCACTCTGATGCCCTCTTGCTAATCCGATCCTCAACCGTCATACTGGGCTTCGTTTACTTGGCTGTGTACCCATAGCGCTCCAGAATCCGGCCCAGGTTCCAATAGCTGACTGCGGCGTCGTAAACCAGGCCCCCCACACGGGCGTGATCGAAGCGACCGCGCTGATCCAGGCAGTCTTCATCGAGATGCACCGCCACCACCTCGCCGATGAAGAGGTGGTGCGACCCCAGGGGCAGCATCTGTCTGACCCGACATTCGACATTGACCGGACACTCGGCGATGAGAGGGGCTTTGACCTGGCTGGCGGGCAAGGGCGTCAGCCCAAACTCCGCGAACTTGTCCACATCTCGCCCCGAGACCGTGCCACAGCGGTCGCAGACCTCGACCATTTCCGGTCGAGGGATGTTGACCACGAACTCGCCGCCCTCTTTGATGAGGTTGTAGGAGTAGCGGCCCGGCCGCACCCCGATGCCGACCATCGGTGGCTGGGAACACAGATTGGCAGCCCAGGCGATGGTGATGATGTTGGGCTTGACCTCTCCCCCACCACAAGTGATCAGGGTCACGGGCGCAGGATACAGCACGACGAAGGGTTTTTGCAGTCGTTTGCTCATGTCTCAGCCTCCTTTGATTGGGTGTCTCGGGCCAGATAGCGTTCCAGCCAGCGGCCGATGACCACGTAGCGAAAGTCTTTGCCCTGAAAAACCGAGATGGCAGCCCACAGCCCGTAGAGGAAGAAAGCTGCGGCCGCCAAAAACAGCAAGCCAAAGATGGCAAAGGGCACGAGCGTGAACACTGTGCTGATCAGGATCCAGATCAGGGCGACAAAGCCCTCAGCAGCATCCGGGCTGCCCTCGGCGGTTGCGGCGAAGGGTATAGCCGTAAACATAGTCCCGAACATACCCAAGAACGAGCACATGTAGCAGGCCATGCCCAGGAGTGCACCGACGAAGCCGGCCAGTTGATAGACCAGCGCTTGCAGGGACTGAAAGGCCACGAACGGCGATTTGTCTTTCTGGGTGGCCCAGACGATGATGGCGATGAGAGGGCCCAGGGCGTGGGCCAGGGCGGCCACCACTTTGTCGTCCTGAGTGGCTGTGCTGGCGGCAAAAGGTTGGTCTGTCATGGTGATTCCTCCTCCTTGCGATGACGGCATGAAAAGGGTACGCGTTCAGGTGCCAGGCACCTACACGATTGCTTTGGCCTGAAAGTCGTCTTCCAAACGGTTTGCACCTCTCTCTGGGCGATCTGCTAGAAGTGCCTGGCACCTCAGTGACACGGAAAAAGGCGATTCCGCCCCTGAATATGACAACAAATCAGGGAGAATTGACCCATGATAAAGTATGTCTACCGCATCGTCAAGGCCATGATCGCCTTTTGCACGTGCAGCCGGTTCTCGGCCTCGTCAAAGGCCGCCGAGAGCCATCCGTCACCGGTGGTCTTGTCAATGACGTCGTCCGTCACCTCAAAGCCCCGGTCGCAGGGCAGGCAGTGCATGTAGATGGCGTACTTGTCAGCCAGGGCCATGTGGTCCGGCGTGCAGATCCAATCCTTGTTGGCGTCAAAGATCTTTTGGGTCTTGTCGGGGTCATCCTGGCCCACCGGCGGCTTGAAGATCGGGGTGGCACACCAGGCCTTGGGATAGACCACGTGCGCTCCCTTCAGCGCCCCCTCAAAGTCGTTGCTGATCTCGAAGGTGCTGCCGTTCATCTCGGCGTACTGGCGACAGGCCTCCAGCACCTCGTCGTCCAGCTCCATGCCCTTGGGGTGAGCCAGCACGGTGTCACAGCCCATCATGGTCGCGCCGATGATGGCGCTCTGAGGCACGGCGCGCGGCTTGTGGATGCTGGGGGAGTAAGCCCAGCTCATGACGAACTTGATGCCCTTGAACGCGCCGAACTTTTCCTTGACGGTCAGCACGTCGGCCATGGCCTGGCAGGGGTGGTACTTGTCGCACTCCATGTTGATGACCGGAATGTCGGCCCAGTAGGCAAAGTTACGGATCATCTCGTGAGCGCCTCCGTACTCCCAATCCACCGGGTCGCCGTAGCAGCGGATGGAGATGGCGTGTCCCATGCGGGCCAGGACGCGGGCCACGTCAGAGACGCGCTCGGTGGCGTAGGCCACCTCTCTGCCGGGCAGGGCCGGGGTGTAGATCTTGCTGGGGTCCAGGAAGTGGGCGTGGCCGCCCAGTTGGCTCATGCCCGCCTCAAATGAGTTGCGGGTGCGCAGGCTCTGGTTGTAAAAGATCATGAAGAGCGTCTTGCCCCGCAGCAGGTGGTCGTGGGGTTCGCCCAGGGCGAAGCGGCGCTTGAGCTCCTGGGCCATGTCCAGGATGGTCTCCACTTCTTCTTTGGTGTAGTCCAGCAGAGTCAAAAAGTCTCTGCCTCTAAAGGTATCGGTTTTCATTCAAAATTCTCCTTTTCTAGATTATTTGTTGGGTTGTGGCCAAAACAAGTTGGGGGTTTGGAGAAGAATGCTGTCCACGGATTTCTATAACGGATTGAACGGATAATCACCCCTGCGGCGAGATTTCTCCCGTTTGATCTTGGCCTGAATTCGTTCAATCGTTCGACTGAGGCTCACGAACGTCCGCTCTCTGAATCCGTTGACAGCCCCCGCCAGCAACGAGGCTGCCTGCTCACCTTGACACCTAACTCACTTTAGCCAGACCCTATTGGTTTCACTTGACTATAACACGAAAAGCCCCTTGTGTCAATGGCGGTCCCCTGGAGATTTCGCTACCCTACACCAGACATTTGTTCGCTGCCCAAATGGCTAGATTAGTTTCTGTCTGGAAACTAGCGGGCCGGGCTCCCACGCCCGGCATCCGGCGGCCCTTCGGCTGCGCTCAGGGCAGGCGTGAGAGCCGCCTCTGCTGGGGAAAACGACTTTACATTATTGAGCCATGATGCTCTGCAAAGCCTTCTCGTAGACCTGATAGGCCTGCTGACCGTACAGCACAAACCGC
>JBGVTF010000055.1:0-5388 GCA_041862415.1 Anaerolineae bacterium
CTCCAGCCGGATCTGCAATCCGGTGGGAGCGGCGGCCGGATTACAGATCCAGCCGGAGCAAACCGGGAAGTTATATTCTTGCAAGCCCTTAGGTTCCTATGCCCAACAGATCATTTCAACTCGTAGAGCAAATAGGCGCCGCCTTCGTCGTGTATCAGGCGCAGATGATCCTCTTGAAGGGCGGTTAGAGTAGCCACATCGTCTGGAGTGATAGGATCGAAGCGGGCCTCCAGGATGTACTCCAGACCAGTTTGGTACAACAGCAAGTGGGTGACTCCCTCTCGGTGGAGATATTCGGCAACCCCTTCTGCATCATGATATTTATAGGTCAGGTGCTTGAATTTGTCAAGGAGGGCGTCGGGCCA
This sequence comes from Anaerolineae bacterium, assembly GCA_041862415.1. Lineage (GTDB taxonomy): Bacteria > Chloroflexota > Anaerolineae > E26-bin7 > E26-bin7 > E26-bin7. The sequence continues at coordinate 366 of JBGVTF010000055.1, forward strand.
GCAGTTACGCTGACAGTAGTAGCTGCGCGGCTCCCACAGGAAGAGGATCTTGGCTGAAGGGGGCAAGTTCTCGTTGATGTGAACCACGGTGGTGTAATACAGGCCCAGATGACGGGTCAGATAGTTCTCCTTCGACTCGAAACCGGTCAGATAGGGCAGGGGCGAGTCGCTGATGAAGTGGAGAGCGCTGGAGACGGCGTTTAGACCCAGGGTGAGAAGGAGCACAGTGGTGACGAACCATTGCAGGGAGAAGGCTCGTCTCGTCAGAAGGGCCAACTTGTCCATGGTGTAGCTGGCCAAAAGGGCCAGCAGGGCAAAGATGGGGAAGAGCAACCTCGTCTGAACCAGCAGGGCCGATTGGGCCACACCATAGAGCCAAAAGAGATACTGGATGAGACAAACCAGGAAGGCGTAGCCGATGATACGGCGTTCCTCCGGCGCGATTTTCCTCCAGACCAGAGCCAGCAGGGGGACCACGGTCAACAGGATAGGGCCGATGGTGGCGTCGTAACTTTCCGTACCCTGGGTGCCCAGGACGGTTATCTCCCAGGGGGCGACGAGCAGCCGCCAGGGGGCGGTGAAAGCCAGGCCAGTCCCGGTGCGGCTGTACCACCAGGCCCGAAATTCATCCCAGTAGATCCCACCGAAGAAGAAGGGGTAGAAAGGATTGCCGGTGGAGAAAAAGTTCTTGAGGTACCAAGGCAAAGCCATCACGATGGCCAGCAGATCGAGGAGAAGCAGGGCTTGGACCGTTTCTTTCAGGCCCTCCTGCCGGACTTTCAAGGCGATAATGAGAGCGAGGGTTATGGGCAGGATGACGCTGGTGTATTTGACGCCCATGGCCAGCCCGCAGAGGATTGCCGTCAGGCCTAGCCACCTTTTGTCCCTGGCCTCCAGCCATCTCATCAAGGCGTAGAAAGCGGTGAATTCGTAAAAGACCAGCCCCAAGTCAACGTAGGCCCAGGTCGAAATCAGAACCAGGGAAGGGACCGAGTAGAGGATGGCCATTGAAAGCCAGGCCACTTTGCGATTGAAATATCGCTGGGCAAAGGCGAACAGAGCCAGCAGGGTCAGAAAGCCGTAGGCGTAGTGGATCAGTCTGGCCACGATGTCGCCCTTGAGGAGCAGCCCGGCCGTGAACAACATCTCGAGCAGCGGCGGGAAGCCCAGATATGGGATGTCAATGTCCACCTGGAGGCGGTGGGCTTGCAGGTAGAGTTTGGGGCCTGTCAGATGATAGACCTGGCTGTCCCAGGCAATGGGTGGGGTCAGGCACTGGAAGAAGGTCAGAGCCAATATGAAACCCAAATAGATAGCCAGGCTTCGATTGAGGCGGGTGCCGGTGGGCAAGATCGGTCCCTCTCGCAATTGGCTGGCAATGGCTCTGATCTGTGGGTAGAGGATAACAGCTAGAACAAGAAGCAGGAGCCAGAAGAGCCAGCGATGGAAGAGTCCGACCAGCCCCAGGCCGAAAGTGAGCAGAGACAGGGCTCCCAGCCCCAGGGCAGCGCTGAAGACGATCTCTTCCAAAGGGACGCTGTAATCCAACCAGCGCCTGCTTAGCCGTCCCAGGGCCGTTGCCACCAGCAGCAATCCTAGCCAGACAACGATGTCCAGTATGATCACCAAATTGGCCCCCGAGAAGGGCTTGTGGGCCCAATAGTAAGCGGCGTAGATGGCAAAGACCCAGACGATGGCACCTGAGACAGCTATCAACCATTTGGCATTGGAATTCTCGTTCATGGGCGTCTACTCGACAGCAAGTCTGGTAAGATGAGGTTGGGCAGCGACGAAAATCAGCCACAGGCCGATGGGCAGAGGCAGATACATGATGGGATGTTCGTAGTTGCCGGCGACAGTCGTGGCAAACAGGACCCAGAAGCCGACCAGCAGCAGCAGTTCGATGAGGGAGACGAGCATTGCCCCCCCTTGCTGGAAACGCTTGTCGAGGGTTTTGAAGACAATGAAAATGGGCATGAGCAACACCACATAGTTGGTGGTCGCCGTGCGCAGGGCAATCAGGTTGGTGACAATGAGAGTCATGGCCACGACCCAATCGAACTCCAGCCAGCTCCCCCTCACTGCCCCTCGCCAGGCATAGAGCAGGTGGCCCAGCACCAGCAGAGAAATCACAATCTCCACTGGCGTACCCAGTTGGGGGAAAAAGTAATGGGTCAGCGTCCAAATGGGTGAGCCGATAGCTGTGTAACTGGGGTATTTGACCATCCAGGCTAGAAAGTCGGCGGGCCATGTGGGCACCAGCAGCAGGGAGGATAGCACCAAAACGATCATGGACATGACAAAGCCGCCCACCAGTCGCCAGCGCCGGTGATAGATGGCCCATAGGAGGAGCAGCGGGATCAGCAGAAAGACCATCTGGGGCTTGATGGTAGAGAGGGCCAGGCACGCTCCAGCCAGGATGTCTTTGCTCTCCTTAACGGCCCACAGAGCCAGGGTGATGAAGGCAAAGACCACGATGGCAAACTGTCCCAGGATGATGCTGCGAGCTCCGGGGTAAAACAGGATACTCCAGAGGCAGGTGGCCGCCAGGAGCCAGGGCTTCGGCTGCCAACGGTAGATTCTGAGGGTGGAGAACACGGCCAGCAGCAGAGCGAACTCCAGGATGGCCTGCCAGATGGCCTGAGCCTGGGGATAGGAAGGAATTAGGCTCAGGGGGAAGAACAGGTAGATGGTGTACATGGGATAGGCAAAGGCTACCTGATCAGCACCCTCTTCGGCCAGGTGACCGTACATGCCCAGTTGCATCCTACGGGTCACCTCATCGGAGTAGGGGTTCAGGCCATCAATCAGGAAGGCCCGTCCGCCTGCCCAGCGCGAGTAAAAGTCGTTGGCCCCCGGGAATCTCGAGGCAAAGACGACGTAGGTAACGTAGGCGTCCAGGGCAAGCAAAGTGCCCAAGGTGAGCACGCCGATGAGAATGCCGATTGCTGGTTTCAGCGAAAAAGTCCGCATCATGGTTCATTCGGGTAAGATTCGCTACAAGCAGAACACTCCTCACAGTGATGTGCTCGACTGGGAGACAGCTTGTACAAGGTCAGGCGCAAGCCTGAAAATTCCTTTACTTCTATCACATCGGACCGATGGTCATTTACCCAACGCAGGAACAACGGGTCGGTCTCGTCGGCTTCGGTCAATTCCGGTTGCGACTTGGCTAGCAGGTGAGTAGAATCGTGATGATGGGGCCGTACCAGCCACAAGCGCTGGTTGGCAGCAGCTATATCCTCAACAGGCCGGGTGATGCCAAGTTGGGTGATAGGCACCCGTTCCAGTTGGCCCTTGTAGTAGTAGTCGAAAGGCAACGCGCTGGCAGCTAGCCGCAGGGCGATGACATCACCTGGCTGCTCATATTGGGCGATGTATTGGGCCGCTCTCCGCCAATCTTCTTTGGTGTAGTACTCGGCGTCGAAGTACACCCGGCTCAGGCCAATGCTGGTAGCCACCAGCAGGGCCAGCGCCCAGCCACAGCGGGCCAGGCGGGGGCGGGGGTGAAGTGCACCACGAGCTACCAGGATAAGGAAGGCAGGCAAGCAGATAATGAGATAGCGGTCAACGTAGAAAGGACGGCGAAAAGACATGAGAAAGGTTATGATAATGGGCAGGCCAAGCCACAGACTCAGAAGCAGTCGCGCTGGCGCCTGATCTCCTGCCCCACAGACGAGCCCCCAGACGAAAGCCAGCCAGAACACAAACAGGGAAACGGCCACCAGAGGGGTAATGACCTCAGTGTAGCCGATGCTAAAGTTCCATAAGGTTTGCAGCGGTGCGCACCACTGAGGGCGGGGAATCCAGCCGATGCCAAAGTTCCGATAGCCCGACAGGAAGATGGCGAATACCCAGGGACTCAGGGCCAAAGCGGCTACGAACTGCCCCAGGGTCCAACGGCGCAGGACGGTGTAGTTAATACGCCAGGTGCAGAGAATAATGGCCAACTCGATCAGGGGGATGAAGAAGGCGAAATAGAGCGTGCAATAGCCAATGGCGTGAAAGACAATGAGTCCCAGCCACAGGGAGCGGCGGCTCTCTTTCAGCAGGCGGAAGAAAAAGTAGAGCGAGCCCAAAGTTGAGAGCATGAGCAGGCTATACATGCGTGCTTCTTGAGAGAACCACACGTGGTAGGGATTGACAGCCAGCAGAAGAGCGGCGAACAGCCCCCTACCTTGTCCCAGACAGCGACGGCCGACCTGATAGATTAGAGGAATAGCCAGCACCCCGAAAAAAGCCGAAGGCAGGCGCAGCACCATCTCACTTCGCCCGATCCAGACAAACACGCGTAGCAGAAGGTAATACAGGGGTAGATGTTGCAGCCCCTCAGCCAGGATTGCCTCGATACTGATATTGAGAGGCGCCGAGGCAAGGGCCACGCTCAGCGATTCATCGAACCACAGGCTTTGGTAGTCCAGGCGGTACAGCCGCACAGCGCTACCGAGGAGGATTATCAGGATAAGCCAGACGGGAGAGGATGCGGAGAGAATCCGCAGGCCCCTCACTTTTTCACTCACCAGTCCTGCGCCTCCTTGATGATTGAGAGCTGTTGACCCTCGATTGCCGATGAAACTCCAGCAGCAGCAAGAGCATCAGCAGGGTTCTGAGGGGCACGGTGACCATCAACAAACGGTTCAACCCCCTGGAGAGGATGACCGGCCACTCCAGGAAATTGACAAAACCTAAAACGAGACAATAGAGTACACCGTGCCTGTTGGGAAAAACCAGCAGGATCAACGGAATGAGCATCACTTGCCATTGGGGACTCCAACCCTTGGACCAGAGGAAAAACAGGCAAAGGGTCATCCCGGTGAAACTCAGCAGCGCTTTTTTGTCCTCTGTATTCACCGGCTGGCTGAAGAGGTAAAGGTAGATCAAGGTGAACAGGGGCACGGTGATAAACCAGGGTATCCTGGAGGGATTGTGCAGTTGGAGGTTGGCCTTGGTCGGGTCAAGGTGATCAGCCACGGGACCGAAGAGGCCGGTGGTGTAGTTGCCGTCAATGAGGGCCCATATGGTT
>JBGVTF010000056.1:0-2035 GCA_041862415.1 Anaerolineae bacterium
CCAGATCACTACCTTGCCCATCATCGTCTACCATTTCCATAACCTCTCCCTGGTCACTCTCCTCACCAACTTCCTGATCCTGCCCGCTCAGCCAGGGGTGATGCTCTGGGGAGGCGTGGCCACCATCGCCGGGCTTCTCTGGCTGCCCCTGGGCCAGGCTCTGGGCTGGGTGGCCTGGCTCTTTCTGACTTTTACTATCGTCATCGTTGAGCTTACGGCTCGCGTGCCCTATGCCTCGCTGGACTTGGGGCGGGTCAGCCTGGGTCTGGTCTGTCTCTATTACGTCTTGCTCGTCGGAGGTACTATCGTGACCGCACAGGAACCCTCGCGCCTCAAAACGCTCTGGCAGCGTCTGACCAATCGTCTTTCAGCCAAGGCACTGGTGGCTGGACTGGCCATCGTCGTGCTGCTGGTGTGGGTGGCTGCTTTCAGCCTGCCCGACGGCAAACTGCACGTTACCTTCTTCGACGTCGGTCAGGGAGACACCATCTTCATCCAGACCCCTCGGGGTCAAAGAATCCTGGTGGACGGCGGGCCAAGCCCCACAACTCTGCTGGCCGCCCTGGGCCGGCGGATGCCCTTCTGGGAGCGCACCATTGACCTGGTGGTTCTCACCCACCCCCACGACGACCACGTCAGCGGTCTGATCCCTGTCCTTGAACGCTACAAAGTCAAAGCTTTCCTCGACGGGGGCCAGGAGCACCCCACGCCTACCTACACCCACTGCCTGGAGCTGATCCAGGAGAAAGACATTCCTTACCAATTGGCCCGGGCCGGGATGCGAATCCAGTTGGGCGAAGGACTGCAAATGAAAGTCCTCCATCCCCAGAGTGAACTCCTCTCAGGCACCGATTCAGATGTCAACAACAACTCCATGGTGCTGCGCCTGGTCTATGGCCCAATCTCGTTTCTGCTGCCCGGCGATGTGGAAGAGGAAGCGGAAGCAATTCTGCTGTCCAGTAACGAGAACCTGGCCAGCACCGTCCTCAAATCTCCCCACCACGGCAGTGAGACTTCCCTCAACCCCAGATTCCTCGAAGCGGTCAATCCCCAGTTAGCAGTCATCGGGTGCGGGGCTGACAACAAGTTCGGCCATCCCGATCCGACGACGCTGGCCAAGCTGGAGGAGCATGGCGTAACGGTGCTGCGCACCGATCAGAACGGCACAGTGGAGGTGGTCAGCGATGGTCAGAGGTATTGGATCAAGACAGAGCGGTAAAATATTGTCAACAAGGTCTTGACAAAGAAAATTTACTCTGCTATAATATGAGTGAAAATGATTTACAAGATACCCAAAAGGGGACGCCTGGTGTCTGGGAATGAGAATATTCTTTTGAAGATCAGGGGGCTGTTGCCCTCCCTGACCGCTGGGGAGAAGAAGATAGGCGAGTATGTCCTCCGCTATCCTGATGAGGTGGTTAAACTTTCCATCACCGAACTGGCTGAGGCCTGTGGTGTCAGCGATGCGACCATCTTCAGATTCTGCCGCAAGGTAGGCACCGAGGGTTATCAGGATTTCAAGATCGCCCTGGCCAAAGAGTCGGTCTCACCAGATGGCCTCGTCTATGCCGATGTCATCCCCGAGGACCCTCTGATTACCATGGCGGAGAAGATCGTGGAGGCCAACGTCAAAGCCTTGCGGGATACTCTCAAGGTTCTGGATGTGGAGGCGCTGGACAGGGCTTTGAACGCTATCCTGGCTGCCAACCGCGTGCAGATCTATGCCATTGGAGGGTCGGGCGTAGCGGCGAGAGAGTTGCAGTTCAAGCTGATGCAACTGGGCATCAACGCCGATGCCTTCATTGATTCTCAAATGCAGTTCATCTCTGCCTCGCTTCTGACCGATAGAGATGTAGGTATTGCAATCTCTCACTCAGGTACCAAGCGACACACAGTGGAAGCCCTCAAACTGGCCAAAGCATCTGGAGCAACGACGATTTGCATCACCAGCCACCCAGCCTCTCCCGTTGCTGAAGTAGCTGACATTAGACTGTGCACTTCGGCCTGGGAGAACCTGGTTCATGACGATTCCCCC
>JBGVTF010000057.1:0-52518 GCA_041862415.1 Anaerolineae bacterium
GGGCACATCAACGACACGTACGTTGCTCGTTTTCGAAAAGGGGACGGTGCGGTCCGCCGCTACATTCTTCAGCGGATAAACCATAATGTCTTCAAGAGCCCAGAAGAGCTTATGCACAACATCGAAAAGGTAACGACCCATCTGCGGAAGAAGATCATCGCCGCCGGTGGTGATCCAGAACGAGAAACGCTGAATCTCATTCCCACAGTAGGTGAAGAAACTTTCTACAGGACGCCGGATGGCAACTACTGGCGAGCCTATGCTTTCATAGAAGGGGCGCAAACCTACGAAGTGGTGGAGAATCTGGATCATGTTTACAATGCGTCGAAAGCGTTCGGCCAGTTTCAGAGGCTGCTCAGCGATTTCCCGGCGGGGCAGCTGCATGAAACCATACCAGACTTTCACCACACCAGGAAGCGCTTCGAGGCTTTTGTTGAGGCAGTAGAAAGGGACGTCAAAGACCGCGCCCAGTCCGTTAGAGCAGAAATCGAGTTCGTAGAGAAAAGAGCCCAGGATACGTCAGTTTTGGTTGATCTGCTTGAGCGGGGCGAACTGCCCGAACGCGTCACGCACAACGATACCAAGTTCAACAACGTAATGATTGATGATAAAACAGGAGAAGGTGTCTGTGTCATTGACCTCGATACGGTCATGCCTGGGCTATCTTTGTATGACTTTGGCGATTCTGTACGCTCTGGAGCCAATCCAGCCGCCGAGGATGAACGGGATCTTTCGAAAGTATGTATTGATCTTGAGATCTTTGATTGCTTTGTCCGTGGGTACATGGACGCTGCCCGTGATTTCCTGACATCCACAGAGGTGGATTACCTGCCTTTTTCTGCAAAGCTCATGACATTTGAGTGCGGCATGCGGTTTCTGGCTGACCACTTGAACGGCGACGTTTACTTCAGAATACACAGGGAAAACCATAACCTGGACAGGTGTCGCACCCAGTTCAAGATGATTGAAGACATGGAAGCAAAGTTCGACCAGATGGCGAGCATCGTCGGAAAGTACAGATAGGTGTATCCGGGCCGACCAGACTACCTGACGGCAGATGGCAACTGCGAGCGCCAACATCCCCTTTCCATTTCGTGGTCCAAGCCCTGCGAATCCTTTGACAGAGACCCCGTGCCCAGGTTCTGCTGATGTAGGACTGTAATTCATTGAATTGCTCTTGACATGAGCAAAAATCTATGATATATTTAGTGCCGTGATCGTCACCACGCCGGAGAACCTCCATCGGGAACCGGCGGTCTTGGCAGCAGAGAAAGGCACCCATGTTCTTGCAAGGAAATCGTTTAGAACCGTAGTGGGGAGGAGGTGATTGACCATGCTCTGACTTGACGCGCCAGTTGACGGAGGCTTGAATCGCACACCTTAGCCTGTACATCCCAATGCGGAGAAAGAATGATCGCCTGAAGAAAGGTGAGAAGGAGAGAAAGATGAGCAGCAAGAAATTCTATACTCGAAGCTCCAGGATAGGGAGGAGGGACTTCCTCAAACTCATGGGGGCTGGTGCCGCCTCCCTGGGGATCGCGGGTATGGCCGGCTGTGGTCCAAAGGCGACGCCCGTTCCGGCGGCGACTCCCACCAGCCCACCAGCAGAGACTCCGGTACCGGCCGCACCTATCTCCCTTGACTTCATCGTTTGGAGCTACAGCATTGAAACCATCCTCGACAACATCGACAAGTTCGAAGCGGCCTACGATAACGCGTTCGAGGTGTCACTGACTGACATCGCCTGGGGTGAGTACCACGAGGCGATGGTTGCCCGCTTCACGGCCAAGACACCCACCGATGTATGCTACAACGGTGGCGATTGGCTCCCAGAGTTCGCCAAGGCCGGTTGGGTGGTCCCCTTGGAGGATTACTTCCCTCAAGTGCTGGACTACAAACCGGACATCGTGGGCTACGCTTTGAGCGACATAACCTACAATGGGAAGCTGTATGGCCTGCCATACTATTCTGACATCACCAGCTTCCAGTATAATAAGGTACTCCTCGAGGAGAGCGGCGTCGAAGGCCCTCCTGAAACATGGGAGGAGTTGACCGACCAGTTAGAGTTCCTCAAGGGGAAGGGGTTCGATCCTCCTATGGTCTTGGAGATCGCCGCCGAGTTGCCCACCACCTTGGATAATTTCACGGCCATGGTCTACGGCCGCGGTGGGGATTGGCTCGATGAGAACTTTGATCCCCTCTTCGAGGACCCGGCGGGCCCCATGGGGCAGCAGCTCCAATGGATGGTCGACAACTACAAGGCCGGCCTGGTGGCCTATCTACCCCACGAGACCGATGTGCAGAAGCAGCTCAACACTGGTCAGACCGTCTATACCGTGCTCTGGAACTATAACATCGCCGCCTTGAACAGCCCGGATGTCTCGCCTCTGGCTGGACAGTACGACATCGCCCTCATGCCCGGCGCTACCCACGAGACTCAGGGGATGGCCAAGATGTACAACATGACCCAGATGGCCGTGGACCGGGGCCAGGAGGTGATGGATGCCTGCTGGAAGTTCATCGAGTACTCCGCTGGCAAGTACGAGGGTGAGTACAAGGTGGCTGAGCGGTGGGCGGTAGAGAAGGGCCTCGGGTTCGGCATAATGTCCCTCTACGATGACCCCGATGTCCAAGAGGCCTTCGCTTCCTTCGTCACTCCAGCCAAGCTGAAAGAGCAGGCTGCTCTGGCCCGGGCGCGTTGCCATCCGGAGTGGGAGGGGATCTTCTGCGAGTTCGCACGTCCGCAGATCGTCTCGGCCGCGACCGGGGAGATCAGCGTGGAGGAGGCCATCAAGAGTATGGCCGATAAGGCCAAGGAGTTGAAGGAGCAGTACGCTTAGTCCCCAAGACGCTCGTCACTGTGGGTCAACGCTGCCACCACGATGAAATGGTAGCAGCGTTGACCCCACCCAATGAGAAAGCCGATGACGACGACAAGTCAAAGGGGGGGGTAGGGCAACGTAACTACTCACGCTTTAGGTGCCAGGCACTTATAAAGGCACTTTAGCCTGAAAATGACGTTGGATACAGGCGAATCTTGGCTTTGAGACGTTCGCTAAAAGTGCCTGGCACCTGATTCGATGATGACGGCTAGTCGAAAAGGGAGGTCAAATCGTTGTGGCGGCAAGAGAGCGCATAAGCATAAAAAGGATAACGGGTAGCATTACATTCAGCGCCTATTGGATGATCGCCCCAGCGGTATTATTGGTGGCTGCCTTCACCCTTTACCCCTATAGCTATGCCCTCTGGTCCAGTATCCGAGTGGTCTCACCCCTTCTGCCCCCAGCATTCGCTGGCCTCAAGAACTATAAGGCGGTCATAACCAGTATATACTTCCTCCGCGCGGTGAGGCACACGCTGATTTTCACTGCCGCCTCGGTTCCCATCACCGTGCTCATAGGTCTGTTGACAGCCTCTCTCCTCCATCGTCGCTTCTTCGGAGATGTCGCCTTGAAAGCTCTGGTCTTGCTTCCCTGGGCCATCCCCATCGCCATCAGCGGTGTGGTTTGGAAAGGGTTCTTCAGTAGCGGTTGGGGTGCGCTGAACGCACTACTCTACATGGCGGGCATCATTCCCAAATATATCGGATGGTTGACCACGCCGAGTCTGGCTATGCTGGTGGTCATCACCGCCCAGATTTGGACTCAATTTCCCTTCGCCACAGTGCTGATACTGGCCGCCATGCAGGCCATCCCCGAAGAACTCTATGAAGCGGCGGCCATTGATGGGGCGGGTCTCCTGCAACGCTTCTTCTACGTCACCTTGCCCGGCATCAGGGCCATGCTGGTCATCGTAGTTATCTTCGAGACCTTGATGGGGTTGACCACCTTCGATCTCACCTACGCCTTGACGGGAGGGGGGCCGGGTACCGCTACCGTCCTCATCAGTTATTTCACCTGGGCGGAATCGTTCAAGATGCTCAATTTTGGGAACGGAAGCGCTCTAGCGGTTATCCTGGCTGTAGTCTCCTTGGTCATGATCCTTGCCATCCTGCAGTTCATCCCTAAGGGAGCACTCATTGGAGGTGAAGAGAGATGATGAGGGGATGGGGAATCAAACTGGTCACCTACCTGGGGGCCATACTATTAGCCATATTCATATTGGCTCCCCTGGCCTGGGTATTCCTGTCCAGCGTCTTGCCTGAGGCATCAATCCTCTCGTTCCCGCCGGACTGGTTTCAGCATGGACTAATGGACGCCAATTATAAATACATCTTTACCGGTGAGGTCCCCCGTGGCGCTGTGGCTACCGGAACGTTGCGCACCATGATCTCTCAAGAGGTGCGTTTTGTACCCCGGGCCGTTCTCAACAGCTTTATCGTTGCTTCTGCGGTCATGCTTATCAACTGCCTAGTGGGCTCGCTGGCGGCTTACCCCTTCGCTAGATTAAGGTTTGCGGCCAAGACCCCTATCTTCTTTCTCATCACTATGAGTAGGCTGATACCCACCGTGGCCTTGGCCATACCTTACTATCTCATCGTTCAGAAGTTGGATTTGATTGATACGTATTGGGCGCTTATTCTTATCTATTCGGTGCTCACCTTACCTTTCACCATACTTATCCTCACCCTCTACTTCCGAGGGATCCCAGAGGAGATCGAGGAAGCGGCTCAGTTGGATGGATGTGGCCCTTTTCAAGCCCTCGTCAGGATCGTAGTTCCCCTTGCCCTCCCCAGCCTTATCGGCACCGGCCTCTTCGCCTTCATGCTCTCCTATAGCGAGTTCCTATTCGGCCTCCTCATAACCCAATCCATAAAGACCCGAACGTTGCCCGTTATCCTAGCCTCGGTCTCCTGGAACCCCGATGTCACCTGGGGACTGAACAGCGCCAGCATCACCATCGGGCTAATTCCCACCTTGCTCTTGGTGGTTCCCGTGTGGCGATTCATGGTGAGGGGGTTGGTGGCAGGGGGTGTCTACTAATTCATTGGGTGTGGCTAAAACAACTTGGTGGCCTTCACCCTTGCGAAGGTTTGCAGAGTACTCTGGCCCCAAATCGCTTCTGTCTGCGAGCCAATTGCCCATTTCAATGACTCCTCGGAGCCTTCGCAAGGATTGTCCAAGCCGCTTTAGCCAGACCCATTTCATTTCTTCTGAGGAGGGATATGGCTGATGAACGTCAAAGGTTCGCAAGCCAGCCTACAAATAGTAGCCTGCTCCTTCCCTACGCCGGGGCATCCCTGCTACCATGTCCGGCTCTTTATGGAGACGCCGGGGCAAAAGGATTATCAGGTGCAACGGGTGGAGGCCAACGGGAAGTGGGTGCGCGACTTCTGGGTCTACAACGACGATACCTACCACAAAGACAAGACCGTCCTGGCCGACGCCAGATCCTCCATTGTGGTCCGCCAAGACTGGCAGAATGGTTCCGCCAATCATCTAGAGATTAAGGCCGCTGCTGAAGGTGGGGAGGAAATCACCCTCAGCACAGAGTTCACCGTCCCGGACTACGGGGGGTACTGGAATCCAGCCTGGAAGTACTACGCCAGCGTGGTTCTGACCGAGAACGACGGCTGGCCTCGGGTGGTGGAGCCCATGCACATCACTCTGGGCCTCTACGCTGACCGGTTGACCGATCCAGAACGGGAGATCCGGGTGGTGGGAGTGGATCCGGAGAGCGGCGCCTACACCCAGGTGCCCTGCCAGGTGTATGGCATTTCTACCTGGGACAAGATGAAGGATCAGCGGTGCCAGCCCACCGTCACCGTTGAGGTAGCCTTCCTGGCCGATGTCCCCCCCAAGAGCGCCAAGGTCTACTTGATCTTCTACGGCAATCCCGATGCCGAGCCCATCACTTATCCCACTGACGTAAAGGTCACAGGAGAGGGCTTCGGGCTGACGGTGGAAAACGAGCATTATCGGGTCAAACTTCATCCCCTCAGTGGGGCCATTGAAGAGGTCTTGCTGAAACAGGGGATGAATGTCATCTTTGACCATCATCTAGAGACCAATGGTGCCCTTCACTGGAATCCGGGCGTCTATGCCCCACCCCGCACTTGGATTCATGCCTCAGACTGGGACCCACCGGAGGGATACAAAACTCAGGGTGGTCCTGTTTTCTTTATGACCAAGCGCTGGGGGCCTCTTCCCCATTATCCAGAAGTGAGGGTCTCTATCACTTATCTCTTCTACGCCCATAACCCCTACATCCTGATGACTTCCACCCTTGACGTCCTGAAAGACATTGACGTGGTAGCACTGCGCAATGGGGAGATCGTCCTGAACCACAACGTAGTGCGTGAATTCGCCTGGAAGCAACCCACAGGGGAGATTGGCAGCGTTATCATCAAGGAGCGACCCCGCCACCCGACCCGGGGGCTGGACATCGAGGCCGTTACCCCCTGGTTTGCCTGGTATAACCAGGAGATAGGCGCTGCTTTTGGTGCCATCGATCTGGAGCTGGCTCATATGCGTCGTAGTGAAGGCCCGAGCCGTGTGGAGCAGCCTTATAGATACATGCACTGGGGCCCTTGGACCTATTGCGCGCGCCCACTGATCTACACTTTTGCCACCAACAACCCTCAGCGGGTAATCCGAGCGCCGGGCGGCAGCACTTACTACGAGAAGACGGCCTTCCTTCCCTTCCGTCTGGGAAGCAATGAGGCGACCCGCTTTGAGACTATCGAGGGTCGGCAGCAGGCCCTCTCCCATCCATTGGACGTTCGGGCCGTGCTAGACACGGACGAGCGGGTCCCCGAGGAATGGGTGCCGCCGATCCTTATGGAAGAATTCGAAGAGATGGAAGACTAAGCCGATGAGCGAGAAGAAACTGCGAGTCTTGGCCGTCGGGGCTCACCCTGATGACCTCGAAATCCTGTGCGCTGGCACCTTAGCCAAGTATGCCCAGGCGGGGCATCAGGTGATCAACTGCGTGGTTACTGATGGGAGCGCTGGGCATATGATCATCAAACCCCCTGAGTTGGCCAAGATCCGCGAGGAAGAGGCACGCAAGGCGGCGGAGATCATCGGGGCCGAGTTCATCTGGATGGGCTTCCCCGACGAGTTGCTCATGAACGACCTGGACGCTCGCCTGGCCTTCATAGATATGTTCCGCGTTGCCAAGCCCGATATAATCATGACCCACGCCCCAGAGGACTATCACCCTGACCATTGCACGGTCAGCCAGTTAGTCTTTGACGCCAGTTTTGTCTCCAGCGTGCCGGCCATAGAGACTGAACACCCAGCACATCCGCTGGTGCCACCGCTGTACTATTTTGATACCCTGGCCAGCGTTAACTTCCTGCCTACGGAGTATGTGGATATCTCAGATACCATCGAGACCAAGCAGGCCATGCTCTCTTGCCACCAGAGCCAGGTGAAGTGGCTCAAAGACCACGACAACATTGACATCATAGACTTTGTGGTAACGATGGCCAAACTTCGGGGCCTGCAATGTGGCGTTTCCTTTGCCGAGGGCTTCCGCAAAGAGCTTGTTTGGCCTCGGGGCATCACGCGACGGCTTCTGCCATGACCCCCGTATCCGAGTATGGGTAGGTGCAAAAGCAGGATCTTCTTCAGGAGGAGGAACCGATGAGCTTCGAATATGATCTGGCCAAGTTTATTCCCTTCCGCGATAGGGAGGCCTGTGCCCGAGTCCGGGCCATTAGAAAAGAAGGCATTATCAAGCACCCAAACCCGGACTTTAAGATTAGGATCATCAAAGATCCCCACGACTTCTACACGGTCTTTGCTATTGACATCGTCCGGCGCATCAAAGGGACACTGGAAGCTGGCTCCCGTTTCGTGGCGATCTTCCCTGTGGGGCCTATGCCCCAGTACCCTATCGCAGCACGGATCATCAACGAGTTGCGAATCCCGTGCAAGCATGTCCATTCCTTCAACATGGATGAGTACGCTGACCAGGACGGCAACACCGCCCCGCCTGATTGGCCAGGCTCCTTTCGGAAGGCCATGATGGACAATTTTTTCCTGCTCATTGACGAGGAGCTCCGCCCACCTATGAAACAGATCCACTTCCCGACCATGGAGGTATTGGCTGACTACGGGAAGATGATCGAGGATCTAGGCGGCGCGGACGTGGTCTATGGGGGTATCGGTTGGTGTGGACATATCGCCTTTTGGGAAGCCCATCTGGGCTACGAATTCGGGGATGACCTGGAGGCCTTCAAACGGGCTGGACCTCGTTTGGTGGAACTCCACCCCATGACTATCATGCAGAACGCTCTCCACTCCTTCGGTGGGGATTGGTCGTGGGTCCCACCCCAGGCCAACACCATTGGGCCAGCTCAAATCGTGAATGCGAAGGATCGCAGCTTCTGGCTGGACGGGTACATCCTGGGGAACATTACTTGGCAGCGGTTCATCGCCCGACTGTGTGCCCATGGTCCAGTCACCCCTCTAGTGCCAGGCTCGATCTTGCAGACCCTCCCCGGTACGTACACTCTGCTAGGCGGCGTTGCGGACAACCTGGAAATCGTCATGCGCTAGCAGAAATCTAAGGAGGATATTAATGACCCGCCCTGATAACGCCCTGGACAAGGCTAAAGCCTACGAGGGAACGATAACGCTGCCCACCTACGAGATCCGCGGTGAGAACAGGAACCCCGTCTTTCATTCGCAGTACGGCGTGGCCCACATCTACCCGTATACTCTTCTTGACGACATCGCTCCCACCCCCAGAGACAAGACCTACCGAACGCTCAACCTGGAGAACCGGTACTTGCGGGTGACAGTGCTGCCAGACCTGGGCGGACGGGTCTACTCGGTCTACGACAAGGTGTCCGGACGTGAGGTGTTCTACAAGAATTCTGTCATCAAGTTCGCTCCCCTGGCTATAAGGGGAGCGTTCTTCTCAGGCGGTGTGGAATTCAGCTTCCCCGTAGCCCATGCACCTACCACGGCAGAAGCCGTAAACTGGGACCTCAGAGAGAATGCGGATGGGAGCGCTACGATCTCCTGCGGTGGGTTGGAGCACATGTCCCGAATGCGATGGACCATCTCGCTCACCCTGTACCCGGACCGCTGCGCCCTCGCCCAGGATGTACAACTCCAGAACCCATCGCCTGTGCCAGGGCGATACCACTATTGGACCAATGCCTCCCTCCCGGCGGATGACCAGACAGAGTTCGTCTATCCGCTTCGCCGGGTTAGATCCTACGAGTTTGCCGGGGCAGCTTCCTGGCCTGGCGCCCGCATTGACCTGATCACGGAGGACCCGGGGCTCGAGGGTATGGAGGGCGTGCCCGAGTGGCCCGCCCATCGGCTCCACGAACTGATCAACTTTCGCTGGCAGAAGAACATGATCGCCCAGGTATCCATCTTTGGGCGCGATGTGAAGTGGGATTTCTTCGGCGCTTGGCAGCACTCATCCAACTATGGCTACGCCCATTTCGCTGACCACCAAGACGTCTCGGGGATGAAACTCTGGTCCTGGGGCAACGCCGGGGTGGGGATCATGAACCAGGCGGCGCTCACCGACGACGGCTCGCTCTACGCCGAGACCCAATGTGGGGCCATGGAGACGCAGCTCGACTTTGATTTCTTGCCGCCGGGCCGCACCCGCCAGTGGCGTGAGTGGTGGCTCCCATTCCGTGGAATCGGAGGGCTGACCTGCGCCAGCGCTGAGGTGGGCGCGCGCATCAACCTCGCTAGAGGTGACGGGGAAGAGCAGCTAAACCTCACGGTAGGCATCTGCCCTGTCCGTCCGCTGGGCGAGGTCACGGTGAAACTCTCGGTCCCAGGAAAGACCCTTTTGGAAAAGCCGGCAGCCGCTGCTCCAGAAAGTCCATGGCTCCATACAGAGGCCGTAGAGGCACGTATACTTTCCAGTCATTCTATAACTCTGACAGTGGTGGATGACACGGGCGAGGTGGTCTTGGACTACACCCTTGACCGTGAAGTGTGTCCAGTAGAGCCCTTTGAGCCCAAGAGCGAAGAAGGGCCGACGACGGCTGAAGGTTTCTACAATGCTGGCCTCAAGCACGAGAATTTTGACAACCGCGAGGAGGCATTGAAAGCCTACGAGAAGGCTCTTGCTCTGGATTCCTCGCACGGACCTTCCCACCTGCGACTCGGCCTCGTGCTCCTGAGGGCCGCTGATTTCGCCGGCGCCGAGGCGCACCTTCGCCAGGCCATTGCTGCAGGTCAGAAAGAGGCGAACTATTACCTGGCCAGCCTTCTGCTCTACCTTGATAAGCCGGAGGAGGCTGAAGGGTATCTCAAGGCCGTACCGAATGGCACCCCGGTGTCGGCGGCGGCCTGGTGCGGCCGGGGACGCATCGCCCTGGGCCGGGGCGAGTGGGAAAAGGCTGTTGAGCTTTTCAGGCAGGCCCGCGCCGAGGACGCGAGTTCCATAACGGCCTCGCTGCTCCTGGCAGTAGCCCTGCGCCGGGCCGAGCAAGAGAAAGAAGCTCGTCACGTGCTTGAGGACATCTTGCAAGAAGACCCACTGAACCATCCGGCGTTGCGGGAAATGGCCCTCTTGACGGCCGACGAAGGCGCGCCCTATTCTGCCAGGCTCGACAGGCTGCTGGCAGACGACCGGCAGTACACCTTGGATCTGGCCTGCTTCTATATGGACGCCAGACTGTTCGCCGATGCTCTCACCATCCTGACAGAGGCAGCGGAGGGATGGGACTACCCGATGGTGTACTACCTGGCCGGGGAACTATGCCAGCGACTCGGAAAGCACGATGAGGCTACGGCGTGGTTGGGGAAAGGCGCCGAAGCCGACCCCGATCTGGTTTTCCCCAATCGCCTGGAGGAAATCAGAGTTCTCACGCGGGTCGTGGAGGAAAACCCGCGCGACCACAGAGCAAAGTACTACCTGGGCAATTTCCTCTACGCTCATCAGCGATTCGAGGAGGCCATCGAGTTGTGGGAAGAGGCCGCAGTGGGACTTGATTCCTTCGACCTCGTCCACAGGAACCTGGGACTGGCCTACTGGCAAAGGCAGGGGGACCTGAAACGGGCGACTGCGTTGTTTGAGAAGGCGCTGCAGATCAATCCCCAGAACCAAGACCTGTACCTGCACCTGGATGACCTGTACGTGGCTCAGGGACTGACGGACAAACGCGAGGCACTGCTGGGGAAAATACAGGCACTCACCGACCTCAGGGATGACCTTCACAAGTGGGCGGTGGTCATGCTGGTTGACTTGGGACGCTACGAACAGGCGATCCAGATGCTCACCGAGGATCGTTTTGTGCCCTCAGAGATGGATCAGAGCTTCCGTCTGGCGTACGGGGGAGCCTATCTGAAAAGGGCCCAGGCCCATATCGAGGCAGGCCGCATCGAGGAGGCCATAGCCGACTACCGAAGGGCCTTAGAGTTCCCGGAAAACGTCGGCGTTGGCCAGCCAGCGTCCACAGCCAATGCAGAGATCCTGTACCGGCTCGGGCGCGCCTGCGAGCAGCTCGGCAGATTCGGGGAGGCCGTTGCCGCCTGGCAAGAAGCAGCCGGTGAGCATCATCCCCACGGTAGCGAGCTTTTCCCGTTCGTCCAGATGTCGCTCGACAAGCTTAACCGCTACAGCGAGCTTGGCTTTTGCTGATAAATGACAGACCAGACAAGGAGAGTGGTGCCATGAAAATACTCTACGCCGGTGACGCTTCTGCGAACTTGGGGCCGATTTTTGTCGCCTCCCCTTTCAACGTAGAAGTTAAGGGGTTCTCCACCCACATTTGGGGGCAGCCCCTGATTGACGCCTTACAGGCCGAGGGAGACATTGAAGTCAACCACATGACTCCGCACGTAGCCATTTCCGAGTTCCCCCGCACTGTCGAGGGCTTGTCCGAGTACGACGTGGTGATCATCAGCGACTGTGAGTGCGAAGTGCTGGCCCTCTACCCGTTTTGGATCCCCGGCACGCCGCTGCCCCGCACTAACCGCTTGAAGGCTATCCGTGAGTACACGAGGCAGGGCGGCGGCCTGCTGATGGTGGGAGGCTGGACCTCCTTCAGCGGGCGGTTTGGCCATGGCGGCTACTATGACACACCTGTCGAAGAGGCGCTGCCTGTCACCTGTCTGAAGGGAGTAGACGACCGGGTGGAGACGCCCGAGGGAATCACCGTCACGATCCTGAAGCCCGCGCATCCCATTGTCGCTGGCATTCCCTGGGACGAGTGTCCGGTCTTCGAAGGCTTCAACAAGATCATTCCCAAAGAGGGAGCGGATGTCTTGGCCACCATCGGCCAAGGCGAAGATGAGCATCCCCTCATCGTGACCTGGGAGTTCGGCCAGGGACGGGCTATGGCCTTCGCCACCGATTGTTCGCCCCATTGGGCCGCCTACTTCCAGCCGTGGGAGTATTACGGGCAATTCTGGCGACAGGCGGCTCGCTGGCTGACGAAAAAGTCATAGTTGTATTCTTCTAGGGGTAGACGACCACTGGTCCTTGAATCTGCAGAGTCCGTACCGTGTTTGCAGTCATATTCCATCTCCTCCATCGCTTTCAGCGTGACTATACCTCACTGTCCCCCCAAAAAGGCAATCAGATTTCGCTATTGCCAATCACCTGAGAATCTGATACAACTCGTTCGCTCGTGCTCTATCTGAAGATAGGCCTGCCACTGTGGGACGCTGCTCGCGGAGCCGTGCTCGATCTCTACGCGCTCGACGATCCGTATGCCAGCACACTCAACATCGTGGCCATAGACGCCCATGGCAATCACGTCGGCTTTAGCAACCGGCCCGCGCAGCGTTACATCTTCCAAACAGCCGAAATGGATACCCCAGCAGAACGCCTGCGCATCTATGTCGGGCCAGACGGCAAAGCTGAAGAGGGCTGATGGATTGCCAAATTGGGCTACCGCCGCACCTGACCCTGCGTCTGGCCGACTTTCTTTGCCTGGGATGGCTCCTCAGAATGCCGCGCCGTGGCTGAGGCCCGCGTTGCCGACCCGCGCGTCTTCCGCCTAAGTCCCTTCAGAGTTTGACAGCGCACAGCGACCTATGCTATAATTGTGAAAGCTCGCTCAAATAGCCCGTTGGCCCTATTTAACGGCGAGACCAGAGCCGGCGCCAAAGGTGGCGGAGGGTGAAGGCTGAACCTCCTTCCGTACTCGAACTGCTGGCTACAAAATAACACAAGGAGGTAGGATTGATATGGATTTCGAGATGACCCCTGAGCAGCAACTCTGGAAGAACACGGTCAGGGAGTTTTCCGAGGGAGAACTGGAGCCCATTGCCAGGAAGATAGACGAGGAATGGCATAGCATACCCGATGAGATCATCCAAAAGATGGCTGATCTGGGTGTCTTTGCGGTCACCATTCCAGAAGAGTATGGTGGCATGGCCATGCCTGGCGAGGAAATGCAGTTTGCCATGATCACCATCCACGAGCTGGCTCGGGGCGAACTGAGCATGTCCCTGCCCGTCTACACTCTGCTGTGCATCGGCTGGTCCCTGCTCGTGTCCAAGTTCGGTACCAAGGAGGCCAAGGAGGAGATCTTGCCCAAAGTGGCCTCCGGCGAGTGGTTCCTGGGCATCAATACCACCGAGCCCGGCGGCGGTTCCGACCTGGCCAACATCAAGACGGTGGGTGTGAGCAAGGGCGATCATTGGGTCGTCAACGGCGAGAAAGCCTACATCAGCGGTGTGAGAGAGGCCACGGAGAGAGGGGGAGGTCATCTCACTCTCTTCAAGACCGCTCCAGGGTTGGGCTACAAGGGCGCTACTTTCGCCTATTTCCCCGCCAATGCGCCGGGTACGACCTATAGCACCTATACTGACATGGGACGCATGGGCCTCTCCACCGGTGGGTTCATTTACAAAGACGTAGAAATTCCCAAGAAGTACATCATGGGCGAGGAGAACAAGGGCTTTTACGTCAACATGGAAGGCTTTAACGTGGCCCGCATCGTGGTGTCCGCCGCCTGCCTGGGAGGCGCGGAGAAGTGCCTGGAGATCAGCCGTGACTACACTAAGCAGAGGATTCTCTTCGGCCGGCCGCTGGTCAATTTCGAAGGGATTTCCTTCGAGATTGCCGACGACTACGCTCAGTTGGAGATGCTGAAGCTGATGCTCCACAAGGCCGCCTGGATGATTGACCAGTTCAACCAGGGCAACACTAGCATCACCTATAAGGACATCAACAAAGCTGTGGCTATATGCAAAGCCCACGCTCCGATGCTCGGTGTGGATATTGCCAAGCACGGTATGATGTACCACGGTGGCTTTGGCTACACCAAGGACACCCCCCTGGAGATGGCTCTGCGAGGCACCATGTCCTACGTGGTTGGCGCCGAGGGCGGCTATCACGTTATGAAGATCATCATCGCCCGCGACTACATTGGTGACGAGGCCGTACCGTTTCGTGGCACGCAGGAAGGGCACTAATCTCATCAAGCCAAGCGCCACCATTGCGGCACGGGGAATCGGCCCCGGCGCAGGGCTGGCTTCCGAGAAGGGTGCCGCTTCAGAAGCAAAGATGGCTTGACCCGTCTTTACCGAATAAGGGGCAGCAAAGGCGCTGCCCCTTAAGTTAATTGTGGGGTAGGGGAGAGATCATTTCATGGAAAAAATGGACGTCGTCATCGTGGGGGCCGGGTTGGCCGGACTGGCTACAGCCTATTGCCTGGCCGACGAGGGCCTGGAGATTCTGGTGGCCGAAAAGGGGGATTTCCCGGGCAGCAAGAACGTGACGGGCGGAAGGATCTATCTGAATCCCGTCAGGGACCTCTTCCCCGACCTCTGGGACGAAGCGCCGCTGGAGAGACACGTGGTCAGAGAGAAATTGACCATGATGGCCGAGACGTCGTCCACCACGGTGGAGCTCAGGAGCGACCGGTTCGATCAGGAACCCTATCACAGTTTCACCATCCTCCGGGCCAAATTCGACCGCTGGTTTGGCGACAAGGTGGCCGGGAAGGGGGCCTTTGTCATCCCCAAGAGCAAGGTGGATGACCTGGTATTCCAGGATGGCCGGGTGGCCGGCATCGTGGCCGATGGCGATGAGATCTATGCCGACGTGGTCGTCGCTGCCGATGGTGTCCTTTCGCTGATGGCCGAAAAGGCTGGCCTGCGGCAGGAGCAGGAGCCGAAGCACTATGCCGTCAGTATCAAGGAGGTCATCGAACTCCCCCGCCAGACCATCGAAGACCGGTTCAACCTGGAGGGCGACCAGGGCCTGGCCCAACTGTTCTTCGGAACCTTGACTCAGGGGATGATGGGTGGGGGGTTTTTGTATACCAACCTGGAAAGCATCTCCTTGGGCCTGGTGGTGGGCATCGAAGGCCTGATGGAGAAAGAGCCCAAGCTTGAAGTGCACCAGGTGATAGAAGATTTCAAGCAACGCCCTGAGATCCGGGTGCTCATCGAAGGGGGAGAAGTCGCAGAGTACTCGGCCCACGTGATCACCGAGGGCGGGATACACGCCATGCCCAAACTCTATGGCGATGGCATCCTGGTGGTGGGCGATGCGGCCGGCTTCGGGCTGAACATGCTCATGACCGTGAGGGGCATGGAGTACGCCCTGGCTTCAGGAGCCATGGCTGCCCAGGCCATCAAACGGGCCAGGGAGCAAGACGACTTTTCCGCGTCCACCCTGTCCTACTACGAGCAACTGGTCAAGGACAGCTTTATCTACAAAGAGCTGCAAACCTTCAGCAACGTCCTCAGCTTTATGGAGAACCCCAGGCTCTTTAACCTGTACCCTCAAGTCTTCTGCGATTTGCTCGAGAAGCTGATGTGGATAGACGAGCAACCCAAACAGAAGATGTCCACCACTATATTGCGGGAGCTCAGGGGCAATCTCTTGAACACGGATACTATCAGAGACGGTTTGAATTTCCTGAAAATATAACCATTTTGTGATGATCAACTAGAAAGGTGGTTACGAGCATGAACATCATCGTGTGTATGAAGCAAATCCCAGATTTGCAGCAGATCAGGATCAAAGAGCGAAAGCCTATCCTGGAAGGGGCCCCTCTCATCTTTGGGGACATGGACAAAAACGCCCTGGAGGAGGCGGTCCGCATCAAGGAGAAGGTGGGAGAAGCCAAGATAACGGCCCTGGCCCTGGGTCCGGCCAAGCTGAAAGACGGCATCAAGGAGGCCCTGGCCATTGGGGCTGATGAGGCCGTCCTTCTCATGGACCCCGCCTTCGCCGGTTCGGATACGGTGGCCACGGCCAACGCGCTGGCCAAAGCCATCCAGAAAATGGGGGAGTACGATGTCATCCTCTGCGGAGAGGGTTCCACAGACAATTACTCCGGCCAGGTGGGACCGAGGCTGGCTGAAATGCTCGACCTCCCTCAGATCACCTACGTTCGGGAACTGGAAGTTGCCGATGGCAAGGTAAAAGCCGTCAGGAATATGGAAGAGAGCTTTGAGGTCGTGGAAGCCGAGCTGCCAGCTTTGGTCACGGTGGCCAACGAGATCAACGAGCCCCGCCTGGCGTCCTTGAGGCAGATCCTCCAGGCCGCCCGGAAGCCGGTACAGGAGTGGACGCCCGCCGACCTCGGCCTGAGAGAAGACGAGGTCGGGGAAAAAGGGACCGTCATTGAGGTGCTCAGCAACCTTGCCCCAGAGGAGGAAAGAAAGCAAGTTGTTTTCAGCGGTGAACTCGACGAGATGATTGACGATCTCGTTGGTGCCCTTACCAAGGAAGGAGTCTTAGGGAGGTAATCATGTCAGAGATCCTCGTATTTTGTGAAAAAGACGGCGTCGCCTTTGAGCTCGTCTCCAAGGGCAAGGAGTTCAAGGATGCGCTGGGCATGAGCCTGGCGGCTGCCCTCCTGGGCCAAGACGCCGCTGGGAAAGCGGACGAATATTTTGCCTACGGTGCAGACAAGGTCTACGTGAGCGAAGATGCGGCCCTGGCCGATTTCACCGCCGAAGCCTACGCCGAGGCTTTGTATCAGATTGCCCAGAAGAATGCCGCTGAGGTCTTGCTTTTGGGCTCCACCAAGCGAGGGAAAGAACTGGCCCCCAGGGTGGCTCAGAAGCTGGGTGCCGGCTGCGTCACCGATGCCAACGACGTCAGAGTGGAGGACGGGAAGCTGGTGGCGGACAGATACGCTTTGGGAGGCAACACGGTCTCCTCGGGAGCTATAAAAACCCCGCAGAAGGTGATCGCCGTGATGCCCAAGACCTTTGAACCGGGTGCCAAGGAGGCCAAGCAGGGAGAAGTGGTGGATGCGGCCCTGGATTTGAAAGAGCCTCGAAGCCGCATCGTCGAGCGGAGAGAGAAGGCAGGAGAAGCCGTCAATCTGGAGGAAGCAGAGGCCATCCTGTGCATCGGGAGGGGGCTGGAGAAGAAAGAGGACCTGGGGATCGTTGAGGAATTGGCCAGGGCCCTCGGCGCAGAGGTGGGCTGCACAAAGTCCTTGTGCTCCGATTGGGAATGGCTCTCCGAAGAGCGGCTGGTGGGGCTGTCAGGGAAGAAAACCAGCCCTCGCCTGTGTGTCTCTGTGGGTATCTCTGGTCAGATCCAGTACACGGTGGGCATCAGGGGGGCCAGGATCACGGTGGCCATCAACAAAGACGAGAACGCGCCCATCTTTGCCATGTCCGACTATGGGATCGTGGGGGACCTGTACGAGGTGCTGCCCAGGCTCACGGAGAAGCTCAAGAGCCTTTAGCGCTTGCAAGAATGACTTTCCGATTTGCTCCGGCTGGATTTGTAATCCAGCCGCTCCGCCGGATTGCAAATGCGGCGGGAGCGGAAGTTATTCTCTTATGGACCTTTGGCAGGAAGCGATGGGAACGTGGAGGAGGCCGGTTGACTGAATCGGCCTCTTTTACTGTTGAAGAGTCGCTGCTCAAAGATCGGTTTTCTTGGAGTAGCGAACCCTTCGACTATGCTCAGGACAAGACCCGTTTCGCGCTCCATCAAACGCGGAACCTGTACCGCAATGGTGGCAAGTTCCGCTACTCCGGAACGAGAATTGCTTCGGATGCCATACATGCTACCGACATCTTAGCAACTACATGGGAGACATAGCTAAATGAAAAGCCAGAATCACGTGACGTGGGTGGAGGTGGACCTGGATGCCATCGCCCACAACGCTCGTGGACTGAAAGAGCGCGTAGGCGAGGAGACAGAACTGATGGCCGTGGTCAAGGCCAACGCCTACGGCCACGGCGCGGTGCCGGTGGCCAGGACGGCCCTGGAGAACGGAGCCAGCCGCCTGGCCGTCAACCGCGCCCTGGAAGGGGTGGAGTTGCGCCAGGCAGCCATCACCGCCCCCATTCTCATCCTGGGCTACAGCCTTCCCAGCCAGGCGGAGACCATCGTCCGCTGGAACCTGACACCGACCGTCACCACCGTGGAAGGGGCTCTGGCTCTCTCAGCCATGTCGGACCGACAGGGCAAGGTCACCCCCATCCACGTCAAGGTGGACACGGGCATGGGCCGCTTTGGGCTCCTGCCTGATGAGGTGGTCGCTTTCGTCAGGCGCATATCAGAGCTACCAGGATTGAAACTGGAGGGTCTTTTCACCCATTTCGCCGTCGCCGACTTGGCTGACAAGACCTACACACGCCGCCAGTTTGGCCTTTACATGCAGGTGGTCGAGCAACTGGAGGACGCTGGCTTTGCTATTCCCCTCAAGCACGCGGCCAACAGCGCGGCCACCCTGGACCTGCCGGAGATGCATTTGGACATGGTGCGCTGCGGCATTGCCCTCTATGGCCTCCGCCCTTCTGACGAGGTGGAGCCAGCCATCCCTTTGAAGCCAGCTATGACCCTCAAGAGCCGTGTGGCGCGGGTGCGCACCTTGCCGCCTGGGTCCAGCATCAGCTACGGTTGCACTTACACCACCACCCGACCCACCCCGGTGGCCCTGGTGCCCGTGGGCTACGGCGACGGCTACCATCGCCTCCTCTCCAACAAGGGGTCGGTCCTGATCGGCGGGAAGCGCGCCCCCATCGTGGGGCGGGTGTGCATGGATCAGTTCGTGGTGGACGTGACGAACATCGAAGATGTGCGGCAAGACGAAGAGGTGGTGATCTTTGGCCGTCAGGGGGAAGAAGAGATCAGCGCCGAGGAAGTGGCAGCCCTGGCCGGTACGATCAACTACGAAGTCGTCACCAGCATCCTGCCCCGGGTGACGCGGGTTTATCTCAAAGGCGGGCAGGTGGTGGAGGTAAAGCCACTGGTGGGGGACGGATGAACTTGACCCAACATTGTGTAAAACGCTCGCAGCCCCCGTCACGGGGAGAGGTCCCATGCAGCGAGCCACCGCTTCGACGCAACGTCCCCATCGCTTCAAGACAGCTCTTCCAACAGCGCCCTGGCCTCTTTCAGGTCTGAGGTGTCAAAGCCCTCGGTGAACCAGCCGTAGATCTTGGCCAGCACCTGCCGGGCCTCTTCCCGCTTGCCCTGCTCCTGCCACAGGCGGCATAAGCTCAGCGTCGCCCGCAGTTCCCACGACCTGGCCTGCTGCTGGCGGGCCACCTCGATGGCCTGGTGAAAACACGCCTCCACCTCGGCCTCGTCCGCGCCCTGCATCCGCAGCAACTCCCCCTTAAGCCAGTAAAGCTTGGCCTCACACCAGCGCTCCCCATTGCGATGCGTCGCCGCCAGCGCCTCGGCCAGGAGGGCGAGACCTTCTTCTATCTGTCCCGCTTTCCCACACGCCTCGACCAGCAGGGAAAGATGTTGTGGTTGCGCCAACTCGGCTCCTGTAGCGTAATAGTCAGCGATGCCCTGGCGCATCTCGGCCATCCCCTCCTCGACCTGCCCTTGCTCGGCCAGCGCCCAACCGTGCCATATGTGCCCCATGGCCAAGCAGTAGGGAAACCTGTGCTCGGTGGAGAGGCGCATGCACGCCTCTGCGTGCTTCTGGGCCGACTGCGCGTCCCGGCGGAACGTATGGAAGCAATCAACCAGGCCGTGGGCCATAGCCAGGCTATAGGGATGTGACAACTCCTGAGCCAGGGCGATCGCTTCTTGGCTGCGTTTCAGGCCCTGCTCCGGATAGCCCAGCAGCCACAGCACCGCGGATGCGAACGATAGACTGCACACCCCGATATCCGGCCCAAACGAGCGGGCCAGAGGATGATACAGTTGTGGATCGTAGAAAGCAATGGCCTGTTCCAGGTAGGCTTGAGCCCGGGCGAACTCGCCAAGATAAGTCGTGATCATTCCCAGCATGAAATGAGCCCAAGCCAGGAGCAGTGGGTCCCCGGCACGCTCGGCCATACTGAGGAGCTGCTTCCCTATCTCGTGCGCTGTTTGGTGTTCCCCCTGCAATTCATAAAAGTTCACGAGCTGCGCCAGCACCGTGAAAACCTGCGGTGTCTCCCCCACCCCTCGGGCTGAGCCTCGGGACGAAGCTTGCTCGCATAGCTCCCGCGCCCGGTCGCAGGTGCGACCCAGTTCTGGGGCTCCAGGGCCCCTGGCGGCCTGTAGCGGCACAAGCAGGGCAACCTGCAGTCCCAGCTCCTGCTGAGCGCGTTCGGGGGTGTCCGGCAGGGTTCTGAGCAACGCCAGCGCCTGGTTGAAATGGGCGATGGCCTCCTCGTGGGCCGACATCTGCACCGCCCGCGCCCCTGCCCGCTGCAGGTAGTCCATCGCCTTCTCGGTGATCCCCGCCTCCTTGAAATGCCGCGCTAACTGCACGGCGATCTCCTCCGTTTCCCCTCTGTGCAGCGCCTCCAGCGCACTCCCCACTGCCTGGTGCAGATGTGCCCGTTCCACCGGGTCCAGGCTGCCGTACAGATACTTCTGGAACAGGATATGCCGGAAGCGATACAGGGACAGGTGCTGGCTGTCCCTTCGCAGGACCCCCTGGGCGCTTACCAGACGATGCCGCTTGTCCAACTCGCCGCTCAGCCAGCGCACGATCTCCCGCTCGCCGACTGTCCCTACCTGGGCCACCACCTCAGCAGTGAAGGTCTCACCCTCCACGCTGGCCATGGCCAGGGCGTTCTGCAACCTCTCCGGCAGCCGGCCGATACGCTCTGCGATCACGGCCTCCACCCGGGCCGGCAGCGTTTCCCAATCCAAGGCCGGCCCCTCCAGCCAGTGGCCCTCCTGGTCCTGCACCAGATCTCCCCGCTCCTGCATGCCCCGCAGTAACTCGATGGTATAGAGGGCGTGTCCCCTGGTTTGCCGGTAGAGGGTCTCGCGGAAGGTGGCGTCCAAGCGGTTGAGCTTGGCGTCCAGGAAAGCCTCTACGAACTGCCGGCCCTCAGTCTGTCCCAAATCCACCTCGATGTCCCCAAAATGGCGCTTGAGCTCGTTGACCACGGGCTCCAGGAGGTGTCGCTCACCTCTTCTCCCTAACGCCACGTCCTCTAGCCGGAATACCCCCACCATCAGAACCCGACTGTTTTCTACCCGCCTCCCCAGGTGGAATAGTAGGCTGATGGAACCGGCGTCCGCCCACTGCAGGTCCTCCAGCACCAGGAGCAGCGGCCTGTCGCTCGTCAGTGCCTTCACCACCTGGGTGTACTGCTCGAACAACGCGCTCTGCTGCAGGTTGGGATCGCCAGGGGCGGCTGCTGTGTCCTGAGCTTGTCGAAGGGCTGTGCGCCCCACGAGTTCCTCGAGGCGGGACAGCCAGTCTGCCCCGTCGGGCACAGACGCTGCCGCGCGCTCGACCAGGGCCGCACCGGGCAGGAAGGTATCCACCAGGTCTGGGCCAGTCTTCACCAGCGACTGGGAGGCGAGGGGGAGAGTCTGCCACAAGCGGCGGGCCTGCTCCCTGGGCATGGCCCCCGCCGCAAACCGGGATTCGACGTCGCCGGTCAGCAGGGCCAGGATCTCGCGGAAGGGCAGGTAGGGGTCGCCAACCCCTGTGTAGGCATTGCCGTTTCCGCTGGCCACCACCAGGTCGGGGTGGGCGGCCTGGGCACGCCGGGCGAACTCTTGGACCAGGGCGGTCTTGCCACTGCCGGCGTCGCCGGTGACGAACACCACCCGCCCCTGTTCGGCCAGCGCCGCATCGAGAAACCCATTCAGTTGCCCCAGTTCGCGTTCCCGGGCCACAAAGACGGGCCTTTCGACCTCGACCATCTCTTCGTCCGTGAGGAAGGGAGGAAGGGCAACGGCCAAGTCCTGCCTGACCTCTCGCTCCCTCACTCTCAACTCTCCGTCTCGGATCCGCTCGTACAGCCGGGTCGTCTCCTCTGACGGCTCGAGGCCCAACTCCTCGGCCAGGACGCGGCGACAGGTCTCATACTGGGCCAGGGCGGCTCCCCGCTGACCGCTGTACGCCAGCAGGCGCATCACCTGGCGGTGGGTCTCCTCCTGCCAGGGCTCCAGCGCCAGCAGACGTTGGGCAAAGTGCAGGCCATGTTGATATTCGCCACGCCGAGTGTGGTGCGTGACGAGAGCCTCCAATAGCCGGGCCACCCGCTGACGCCAGCGCTCCCGCTCCCCTACCAGCCAGATTTCGAACTCGGCACACCCATCCAGGTATAGCCCCTCCAGGAACTCCCCCCGGTACAGCTCCACGGCAGCGGCCAGGGAAGCGGCGTTGCCCTGGGCTTCCAGCTCCTCGAAAGCGACGATGTCCAACCAGTAGGGAGCTGCTGCCCGTTGGAATTGGACGGTGTGGCGGTCGGCCTGCAGGCAACCGGGCAGCAGGGTAGAGATTCTGTTCAACACCCAACTGAGGTTGGCCCGTCCCCGGGCTTCCGACTTGTTCCCCCACAACAGGTCCACTAGGTGCTCACGGGGGACTGGCTTGTCTTGTGCCGCCAGGTAGCCCAAGAGGGCCAGGGCCTTACGGGATCGAAAGCCTCGCACTGGCTCTCCATCCCGCTTTACCTGTACAGTTCCCAAAATCTGCAATTGGAGGGTGCCTTCCATTCTCATCTTCCTTCGAGTTGTCAAAGAGTTGCCAAAGAGTTGCCAAATCCTTTTGGGGTAGAATACGCAACTAGGGGCTCGAAAGTGCGAAGTGTGGATTATAACACAATGTGTGTCTTGTGACAAGATAGGAAAGATTCTGGCTAGAATGGTTTGGACAACCCTGATCAAGGTTTCGAGGGGGCATTGAGGTCAATGTCAATGCAAAGGGAAAAGAGCCGTCCGAATCGCGCCTACTTGCTGCGCTGCTGGTGGGAGGGGGAGACAGCCCCAGGTAAAGAGCTCCGTTGGCGCTTTTGGTTAGAGGAGGTTCTGCATGAGCGACGCCAGAAGGGGTTCAGCAGCCTGGAGGCGCTGGTCGCCTTCTTGCGGGCCGAGTTCACCAGTGGCGAGGATGAGCCTTCTGATGATGAAAGCCAATGAATCGGTGTCGCGTATCCCCTACCTCATGAGGGATCGGGAACTGTGGATATGAGAGGGCAATCATATTAGAAAACACAGGAGGGATAAAATGAAACAAAAAAGAATTTGGACCGTAGCTCTGGTGCTGGCCTTGGCGCTGGCCCTCTGGCCGCCCCTGGCCCACCCAACCGAGGCAGCGACCTACACCGTGAACAGCACCGATGACGTGAACGATGGCACCTGCGACGGGACCCACTGCTCCTTGCGCGAGGCGATCAACGCAGCCAACAGCAGCGCCGGCAGTGACACCATCAACTTTAACATCTCAGGGTGCAGCGGGGTGTGCACCATCCAGCCGGCCAGTGCCCTGCCCATTCTGAGCGGCGGTGGCACTATCATTGACGGCTACACGCAGAGCGGCGCCGTGCTAGCCACGGACACGACGTCGGCCACCCTCAAGATCGAGATTGACGGAATCAACGTAACTAACAACAATGGTTTCAACATCATCTCGGCCGGGAACGTCATCAGCGGGGTTGTGATCAACCGCTTCGCCTGGAGTGGCATCGCCATCGGGGGCAGTACAGCGACAGGCAACGTCATCTCCGGCAACCACATCGGCACAGATGCCGGCGGCACGGCTGATCGCGGAAACGGCTACGACGGTGTCTATATCGCCCTGGGTGCAAAGAACAACACTGTCGGCGGCGACACTGCTGCCGAACGCAACGTCATCTCCGCCAATGACTGGGAGGGCGTTGCCATCCACGGCAGCAACACGATGAGCAACACCGTCTCCGGCAACTATATCGGCACCGATGCCAACGGCACGGCCGGCCTGAGCAATATCTTGGACGGCGTCCGCATCTACGGTAGTGCAAAGAACAACACCGTCGGTGGCGACACGGCCGGCGAGCGCAACGTCATCTCAGAAAACAACGAGCATGGCGTCCACATCGCCGGCAGCGACACGATGAGCAACACCGTTTCCGGCAACTACATCGGCACCGATAGGAACGGCACGGCCGGCCTGGGCAACAGCAAGAGCGGGGTCTACATCACCAATGGCGCTCAGAACAACACCGTGGGCGGCGACGCGGCCGGCGAGCGCAACGTCATCTCGGACAACAACTGGTACGGTGTTCACTTTGAGGGCAGCGGCACGACGGGCAACACCGCCTCTGGCAACTACATCGGCACCGATAAGAACGGCACGGCCGGCCTGGGCAACACCGCTGGCGGGGTCTACATCGACGATGGCGCTCAGAACAACACCGTGGGCGGGGACGCGGCCGGCGAAGGGAATGTCATCTCCGGCAACGGGTATGGCGTCTACATCACCGGCAGCGGCACGATGAGCAACACCGTTTCCGCCAACTATATCGGCACCGATGTCGGCGGCACGGCCGACCTGGGCAACACCTGGGAGGGAGTCTACCTCGACGTTGGCGCTCAGAACAACACTATCGGCGGCGACGTAGCCGACGAACGGAACGTCATTTCGGGCAACGGCGCGCATGGCGTCCGCATCACCAACAACGGCACGACGGGCAACACCGTTTCCGGAAACTACATCGGCACCGATGTCAACGGCACGGCCGACCTGGGCAACACCCGGTACGGGGTCTTCATCGGCTTTGGCG
Source organism: Anaerolineae bacterium (assembly GCA_041862415.1). Taxonomy (GTDB): domain Bacteria; phylum Chloroflexota; class Anaerolineae; order E26-bin7; family E26-bin7; genus E26-bin7. Next base: position 24,768 of record JBGVTF010000057.1, read on the forward strand.
CTCAGAACAATACCGTGGGCGGGGACGCGGCCGGCGAACGGAACGTCATCTCCGGCAACGACCAGGTTGGCGTCTCCATCGCCGGCAGCGGTACGATGAGCAACACCGTCTACGGCAACTATATCGGCACCGATACCAACGGCACGGCCGACCTGGGCAACGCCTACGCTGGGCTCTACATCGGCGATGGCGCTCAGAACAACACCGTGGGCGGCGACGCGGCCGGCGAACGGAACGTCATCTCGGGCAACGACTGGTATGGCGTCCAGATCTACAGCAGCGGCACGACGGGCAACACCGTCTCCGGCAACTACATCGGCACCAACATCAGCGGCACGGCTGTCCTGAGCAACACTTATCACGGGGTCTACATCTACGGTGGCGCCAACAACAACACGGTCGGCGGCGACACGGACGGCGAACGGAACGTTATCTCAGGCAATGGCCGGGATGGCGTCCGCATCTACGGCAGCGAGACAATGACCAACACTGTCTCTGGCAACTACATCGGCACCGACATCAGCGGCACGGCTGTCCTGAGTAACACTTGGAGCGGGGTCTCCATCGGCATTGGCGCTCAGAACAACACCATCGGCGGCGACACGGAGGGCGAGCGGAACGTCATTTCGGGCAATGACCAGCATGGCGTCTCCATCACCGACAGCGGCACGACGGGCAACACCGTTTCCGGAAACTACATCGGCACCGATGCCAACGGCACGGCCGACCTGGGCAATACCGACTGTGGGGTCTACATCAGCCTTGGCGCTCACAACACCGTGGGCGGGGACGCGGCCGGCGAAGGGAACGTCATCTCGGGCAACGATCAGTATGGCGTCTTCATCGAAGGCAGCGGCACGACGGGCAACACCGTCTCTGGTAATTACATTGGAACCGATTACGCCGGCACGACCGGCCTGGGCAATAGTCTGGGTGTCGAAATCAATAACGCACCAAACAACACCGTGGGCGGCGATACGGCCAACGAACGCAACATCATCTCAGGCAATGGGACCGGCGTCCAAATCCTGAACAGCAACGCGATGAGCAACACCGTCTCCGGTAACTACATCGGCACGGATGTCAACGGCACGGCCGACCTGGGCAACACCTCTAGCGGGGTCTCCATCGGCGTTGGCGCTCAGAACAACACCGTGGGCGGGGACGCGGCCGGCGAAGGGAACGTCATCTCCGGCAACGACGGGTATGGCGTCCGCATCTCCGGCAGCGGTACGATGAGCAACACCGTTTCCGGCAACTACATCGGCACCGACATCAGCGGCACGGCTGTCCTGAGTAACACTTGGAGCGGGGTCTCCATTGGCCTTGGCGCTCAGAACAACACCGTGGGCGGCGACGCGGCCGGCGAAGGGAACGTCATCTCCGGCAACGACCAGTATGGCGTCTTCATCGAAGGCAGCGGCACGACGGGCAACACCGTCTCCGGCAACTACATCGGCACCACTGCCAGCGGCACGGCCGACCTGGGCAACACCGACTATGGGGTCTACATCGACAATGGCGCTCAGAACAACACCGTCGGGCCGGGCAACGTCATCGCCCACAACGACGATGACGGCGTAGAGGTGAATGGAAGCAGCGCCACCGGCAACACCATCACCCAAAACAGCATCTTCTCCAACACCATGGGCATTGACTTGGTGAGCGGCGCCAATGGGGACATCGCCGCGCCGGTCATCTTCACCACGACGCAAGGATCGGTCAACATCGTAGGTACCGCCTGTGCCGGATGCACCGTGGAGGTCTTCCAGAACGGCGACACCGACGGCGAGGGGGAGACCTATGTGGGGGACACCATCGCTACCGCTGGCGGCGCTTTCACCGTCACCGTCAGCTCGCTAAGTGACCCCTACCTGACAGCCACGGCCACGGATGTGGTCAGCGGGACGTCCGAGTTCTCGACGGTGTTCACCGTCACGGTAGCAGGCGGCGGTAACATCTACCTGCCCATCATCCTGAGAAGCGCCAGCCCCTGAGTTTGAAAGACCCTAAGGGTTTCCGAAACCCTTAGGGTCTGTTCAATTCCTCCAGCGCCTTCTCCGCCCGTTGCCGGTAAAAGCCCTCGCTGTCCAGGTCAATGGCCCGCTGGTATTCCCGCTGCGCGACCTCCACGTCGCCGCGAGCGGTGTAGACAGCTCCCAGGTGATAGTGGGCGCGGGCCATGTCGGGCTCCAGCGCCAACGCTCGTTGCAGATGGGTCCTGGCTTCCCGCCAATGCCCCGTCAGGTGATAGGCCCAGCCCAGCACATCGTGGGCGGCAGCGCTCTCTGCATCGAGTTCCACGGCCCTCAATGCCGCTGGCACGCCTTCCTCTTCCACCTTGTAGACGTGATCCACGTAGAACTGGGCCAGGATGAGCTGGAACCTGGCGTCCTCTGGCTCGCGTTGTACCGCTGCCCGGAACCACCCTTCGGCGGCAACGTAGTCGGGCTCCTCCAGATAGGCCTGAGCCAGGTCAACACAGAGGGCGGCGTTGTTGGGGTCGAGGTTGACCGCCCTCCAGAACCTTGTTCGCGCCGCCTTCCACATCCCCAGGGAACGGTAGGTCACCCCCAGAAAGTAGTGGGCCAGGACGCTATCCGGCTCAAGGGTGACGGCCTTGACCAGGTTGTCCCAGCCAGCCTCGTACTGGCCCAACTGCCCCTGGACGTGGCCCAGGTAGGCGTAGGCTTCAGCATAGTCTGGATGGAGCCGGATGGCCCCCTCGAACTGCCGCCTGGCCAGGCTCAGCTCTCCGCGTTCAAGATAGGCTACTCCCAGCAGAGCCGTTGCGCGCGCCTCGTTTTCCTCTCTTTCCACTTGTTCCAAAGCGGCCAGCATGTCCTCAGCGTCCGTAAAAGAGTAGCTTCTGCTCCTGCCGGATTTGCAGTTCGGCGGTCTGACGGCTGGATTACAAATCCAGCCGGAGCGAACCGGGAAGTCATATTTTTGCGAATCACCAGCCGCTTTCGTCAGGTGTTCTGTGGCTTGCTGGGGATCGTGACCAGCCAGGAGCAGGCCCATCTGGTAGTGAGCTGCCGGGTTGCGCTCGTCCTGGGCGATCAGGATCTCGAATTCTCGCTGTGCGTTCCGAAAGTCACTTCGCTCCAGATAGAGCCGTCCCAGGCGATAGCGCACGGCCGTATCGGTGGGATCCAGGGCCAGAGCCTGGCTCCAGCAGTGGATGGCTTGCTCCTCGTCTCCCAGGCCAGCGTAGACCGATCCCAGGCCAGCCAGGGCTTCCCTTTTTGCCCCCAGCTTGTAAGCCTGCCCGAGGGCCTCTCCAGCCAGTTCGTACCTTCGTTGGGTCAGGTACACCTGGCCGATGCGCAGGTGGGGCGCGGCACTGCGCGGCCTCAGGGTGGTCGCCTGCTGGTAGGCCTCGATGGCTGCGCTGTACTCTTTCCTGGATTGACAGGCGTCTCCCTGACGCATCAGACCAACAACTGACTGAGGCTCGGTCTTGAGCCCCAGCAGAAGGACCAGAATGGCCAAGAGAGCCATCTTTGCCAGAGGTTTTGCTTTCACCTTCACCTCGACTTTTCTTCTGTCAGTCAGATTTCAGTCATGGCTTGTTGTAAGGATGCAAAGAGAGGACATGGCAAAGAAGAACCTCGCCCCTGATTGCTGAGGGCGAGGCCCTTTCGTCTGGCTACACCGTGCTGGCTCAAACTTGGAGTTAAAGTGCTTGTGGGTTGCAGGCATACATCCTGTGTGCGGCACTTGGACGAGTGTCTCGGCTCGCTCAGTCACGGTGTCCAGACCGTAATCTCCTCGATGTTGAAAAGGTCGGCGTCCGCCGTTGCCAGGTGGCTTATCCCTCGCTCTCGCATGACGGCAACGTGGGCTGCATCGGTGATCAATAGTCCAACTTTGGCCCCGATGTCGGCGGCCATGAGCAGGTCGCCCCCGTTACTTCCATTACCTTCATCCCTAGGAAAGCCAGGCTCTCCAGGTAAGTCTTGTACTCCAGAACAGGCGCATAGACCTTCTCAACAAAGGCTTTTTCCTTCATAGCCCGCTTGATGTTCCAAATCGTTGGTCTCTTCAAATGAGCAGCCGCTTCTTGAACAAGGATCTTGAAGAACACCTCATCAATGACCAATGACGAAGTCAGAGCTTCGGTCTCCTCATTCTCAATCCTGGTGAGGAAAGAGGTGGCTGCTTTGCCATGCTCCTCGTCGTCGAAGACATGAAAAAGAAAAATGTTGGCATCAACGAAGATAGGCGCATCAGCAACGAAATCGGCCAGTTGCTGGATCATGGTCACCTCTGGCTGTAGAGTTCGTCCAGTTCATTGTATGACAGGCGCTTCTTGACGATTCCCCGCACTTTCTGCGACAGAGACCGGGGTTTGATGAGGATGCCATAGCTCTTCACAACAGCCTCTATCGGCTCTTCGAACCAGGTCTCTGGCAGCACATCCTGGCTCAGAGAGAGTCTGCCATCCTCGATCTTCAACGGGATAACCTTTTGCATCTCTTTTCCATCCTCTGTGGCTTATCTACGCGAGGGCTATTACCCTCCTGGTGGTATTATAGCACGGAGCTCAGGAAAAAGCAACGCGATGCGCTCCGGGCTCCTGAAAGGAAGCGTGTAGGCTGCAGTTTGAGAGCGTAGACTGGGCAGTGATCCCTTGCGCTAGCCCGATGGTCAAGCAGTTGTCATAAATACCAAAATCTGCTATACTGTATGGGGAGGATTTGGATGAAAATCGAGTCCTATACCGATCTCAGTGGCTTTGACGCTTTGGCTGGGCAATGGAATGATCTGCTGAAACGTAGCGCCTTCAATACCCTTTTCCTCACCTGGGAGTGGCAGAGGACCTGGTGGGAGCATCTTGGTGAGGGAGACCTCTTCCTGATCACCATGCGCGACGACCAGGGCCGTCTGGACGGCATCGCGCCTCTCTACCGCACCGTTTCGGAGAGGGGCGAGAGGAGGCTGAGTATTGTGGGCTGCGTGGACGTCTCTGACTACCTGGACATCATCGTCGCCCAGGGACGTGAGAGGGAAGTCTACGGCGCTTTGCTGGACTACCTGGACAGCGCTGAAATGGCTGGCTGGGACGCGGCAGACCTCTGTAATGTCCCTGAGATCTCGCCTGCCCATCAAGCATTGGCAGAGATGGCCGTAGAACGCGGATACGAATTCCGCACCATCGTCGAGGACGTATGTCCCGTCATTGACCTGCCGACCACATGGGATGCGTATCTGGCCTCGTTAGATAAGAAGCAACGTCATGAGATACGGCGTAAGATGCGCCGCATCGAGAGAGAGGCCGATGTCCATTGGTACATCGTTGAGCAGGGCCGGGACCTGGCAGAGGAAATCGAGGCCTTCATCGAGCTGCACCAAGAGAGCAGCGCCGACAAGGATGATTTCATGGACGAGCAAATGAAAGGCTTCTTCCGCGCCGTGGCCCGTGTCCTGCAGCCTCCGGGCTGGCTGCAGTTAGCCTTTATCGAGGTAGACGGCCAAAAAGCGGCCTCTATGCTCAATTTCGACTACGAGGATACCATCTTGGTCTACAACTCGGGCTATGATCCCCAGCATCGTGCTCATTTGAGTCCGGGCATCGTGCTTTTGACCTACTGTATTCAGCATGCCATCAAGTTGGGCCGCGCCAGGTTCGACTTCCTGCGGGGCGACGAGCCCTACAAATACCGCTTTGGAGCCAAAGACACAAAGGTATACCGGTTGGTCATAGCCCGTGAGGGGGATCAGCGATGACACAACGGATCGCTATGCTCAGCGTTCATACTTGCCCTCTGGCTATGCTGGGGGGCAAAGAGACAGGCGGCATGAACGTCTATGTGCGCGACCTGAGCCGCGAGCTGGGGTGGCGGGGCTGCAAGGTTGACGTCTTCACCCGTTCCCAAAACCCGGCCGTTCCCCAAGTGGACAGTCTGGGGCAGAATGCTCGCGTCATCCACGTCCCGGCTGGTCCCGAGGCTCCCTACGACAAGAATCTCGTCTATGACCATCTGCCCGAATTTGTAGCCGGTGTAAGACGCTTCACCGAAGAGCAGGGTATCGTCTACGACCTGATTCACAGTCACTACTGGCTCTCGGGCTGGGTAGCCCGTGAACTGCGCCGCAGTTGGGGCACGCCCATCGTCCACATGTTTCACACCCTGGGTCAAATGAAGGACAGCGTGGCCCAACGCCCGGAGGAGCGAGAAACCCCACGGCGCATTGAGGTCGAAACCCAGATCATGGCCTTCGCCGATCGTCTGGTGGCGGCCACCCCTCTGGAAAAGGCTCAGATGGTCTGGCTCTACAGTGCCGACCCGTGCAAGATCAAAGTGATCCCCTGTGGAGTGGACTTGAGCCTCTTCCGCCCTCTTTCCCAGGAGAGAGCCCGAGAGCAACTGGGTGTGTGCGACCGGCTACATATGATCCTTTTCGTGGGGCGCATTGAGCCTCTTAAGGGCATTGACACCCTGTTCAGAGCAATGGCCATTGTAGTCCAGGATTTCCCCCGTTGGAAAGATGAGATTTGCGTTTGCATCGTCGGGGGTGACGCCAGTGAGAAACCAGAGACCATCAACGCGGAAATGGAGCGTCTGCAAGTCTTACGGGACGAACTGGGCATCAGCGATTTGGTTACTTTCTTAGGTGCCCAGGCTCAAGATACCTTGCCCTCCTACTATTCAGCGGCTGATGCGGTGGTCGTGCCCTCTCATTACGAATCCTTTGGCATGGTAGCCCTGGAAGCCATGGCTTGTGGGACACCTGTCATCGCCTCTAAGGTGGGAGGGCTCTCTTTCACCGTCCAGGATGGCATCACTGGCTTCCACGTGCCGGAGCGCGATCCAGAAGCCCTGGCGGACAAGATCACACTGCTGCTCAAGGATCATGACTTGCGCTCCAGGCTGGGTGCTCAGGCCGCTCAGTGGGCCCAGTGTTACAGTTGGTCGAAGGTGGCCGATCGGGTTGTGTCCCTCTATCGCCTGCTGGTCCCCGGCCGGGTAGCACAAGTCTACCTCTGTTGCGGTACAGATGCTGCGACTGCGGTGGGGAGAGCCAAACGCGGCGATTTTGACTGAGAGCTACAGATGTGCTAACATGAGAGCCGGTGCATCGTAATGACCAAGCAGCAAATCACCATTCTCATTGGGCTAGGCACAGCCGTTTTTCTCGTCTTTTGCGGTCTCGCCAGCCTGGTAGTCAGTGACCAGATGACGTTGGAGCGAGAGGCAGAGACAGCAACGCTAGCTGCGATTTTGGCTACCTGGACTACAACGTCTACAAACACACCGACCGCCACGCCGACCGGGACAGCGACACCTATCCCTACACCAAGTCCTACAAATACGCCAGTTCTCACTGACACGCCAGTCCCGACTCCTACTTCCACTTTCTCATTGTCGGATGTGGCTCACATCCTCCCCGGCCCGTTCACCATGGGCTCCAACGAGGCCGACATAGAACGCGCTCTGGTTCTGTGCAACGAGGATGTGGGCGAGATGGACTGCGAACGATACTTCTACGAGGACGAGATCCCTCAGCGTACGATTTACCTGCACGGCTTTTACATTGACAAGCACGAGGTAACCAACGCTGAGTATTGTCGCTTCCTCAACGAGATGGGCAATCAGGAAGAGGAGGGAGCGAAATGGTTGGACATCAGCGCCACCCGCGACATTTGGTACTACGGGGGCTGCAAAATCATCGAAAGCGAGGGCCAATACCGGCCCAGGCAGGGCTACGAGGATCATCCGGTGACCCACGTCAGTTGGTACGGGGCCAAAGCCTATTGTGAATGGGCGGGAAAACGGCTGCCCACCGAGGCCGAATGGGAGAAGGCAGCACGGGGCACCGACGGCCGTATCTACCCCTGGGGAAACGCCTTCCCCCAGGATGGGACCAGGGTGGGCAACTTTGCTGACGAGAACCATCGGAACGTACAGTTCATAGAGTTGGTTAGAGGATACGATGACGGCTATCGTTACACCGCCCCGGTGGGCACCTACCCCGCCGGAGCGAGTCCTTACGGCGTCCTGGACATGGCCGGCAACGTCTCCGAGTGGTGCGATGACTGGTATGCGGGCTATCAGGACAGCACCTTCGGCAACGCCGATTTTGGAACGACGTACCGAATTCTCCGCGGGGGCTCTTACGTCTGGGGCCGCGCCAGCATCCGCACCAGTGCTCGAAACAGAGAGCGCCCCGAAGCCGCCAGCGGGGACAGCGGTTTCCGCTGCGCGATATCTCTTGAAGACTGAAGTGAGGAGGTCGTGGCTGCGAGTGAACAGAAGGGATTTTCTTAAAGCTTCGGGCGCCCTCTTTCTTGGGCAGGCCCTTCGACCCTTCGACGGGGCTCAGGGCAGGCTTCGCTCAGGACAGGCGCTTCGACCATGCTCAGGGCAGGCCCTGAGACCGGGGGAGGGATTCCTGGGGGCCAGGGGCGTGGCGGAAGCGACCAGGGAGCAAGAAACCTTGCTGGCGGCTGTTGAGAGCCTGGCCAATCCGGTAGCCGCCCTGTACCTGCCGCTGGGTACCTCGGTTTTGTTTTCCAGCGCGAGACGCATACTGGATGATGATTCACCAGAGATCAAAAGGAACTTCTGGGACTATACCCGAAAAGACACGTTCTCTGATCCGCACTATGGTTATTTTGACAAGAGCGGGGATTTTCACCAATATAAAGTCAAGCCTGGATTCGACGGCACCCCCGAATATGTGATGGCCGAGCTATTGGGGCCAGGGGTGATCCCTTTCATGTGGTTTACCCACACGGCTCCCTTTACGATGTCTCGGGAGCATGAAAGGGCGCTGGAAGATGCGGGCGTGCCTCCCCAGGAATGGGGCAACATCCAGGCGATGGGCAACATAAGGATTTACGTGGACCATGAACCTACCCCCGTTCTGGACATGCCTATGATCACCTTCCTGAAACGGGCGCCTTTTTCGTGGCGGTATCGGGACAACGGCGCAAACGGGACCCATTATCCCTTCTTCTTCAAGAGATTTATCAGGATCGCCAGCACAGGTTGTCCCAAGTTCTTCGTGATAAAAGGTGTGTATCTGCACCCTTCTTTGCCCGTGCCAAGTTTCAGAGGGCTCCCCCAGCCGGGTTCTCCAGAGCAGGCTATGGTTGACAGTGTGGCCGCCGCTTTGGGCAGGCCTCTCGAGATCCCCAGAATCTACGGCTCTCAAGAATTCAGCCAGGCTTATGAAATCGGCGCAGATCAACCGGCTGTGATCAACCTGGACACACCGGGGATCATCTCAGGACTCCGCTTTGCCATCCCCCACCACCTGACGCTGGACGAGCGGAACAACCTGGACCTTTCTATCACGTATGAGAACGGTGACTCCTTCACTTTGCCTCTGGCCGCTTTTTGGGGCCCGTTGGATCGTCCACCTGAGGACATCTATTACCAGACCGCTTTACTGGGGATAACGCCAGTGGGTGGAGAGGACGTCTACTATGCCAATTTCGCCATGCCCTTCCAAAGGGCCACAATCCGTATCCAGGGCAGGGACGCAGCCCTAGGGCGGGTGGGGGTCAGGATTTCCTATTTCCTGGCTGATTCGTGGTGGGGGGTTCCTCCTCTCAGGTTCAAGGTGTATTACAGCGGGCCTGTGAGAAGAGAGGCTGGCTCCGATGATTTCATGCTGCTGCCGCCGGGAGGGAAGAGAAAGTACGTAGGGGGTATTCTCGGCGCTCGCGAATGGATACCGACTCCGGGCGCTTGGAACTGCCAGTACGCCGAGGGCAACATCAAGATGATCGGCCCTCCCTTGATGCCTTTCACTGGTTGGGAGGACTTTTTCAGCGGAGGCTATTTCCCACAGGCTTTCATGACCCCGACCCAACCTCTGGGAGGCGGCGCAATCTACTGGTCTGCTTACTGGAACCATCTGACAGTGGTGGGGCTCTTCCACGGATACAACCAGCCCTCGGTTGAAGCTGTAAGCGTCGAGCATGGGGTGACCGCCGAAAACGAAGCGGAGCTTACCTGTTATGGAACTTCTTTCTATTATACTCTTTGATAAGCACCATCCATTTAAGGAGACCGCATGTCACGTCAAAATCTGTTTATCGGCATTGACCTGGGTGGGACCAAGATCGACACTGCCTTGGTAGACGCTGTGGGAAAGATCATTGCCCGGGATTACCGCGAAACCCGAGCGGCCGAGGGGCAGGAGGTCGTCATTGAACGCATGGTAGACGCGGCCCACCGGGTGATGGGCGAAGCGGGCATCGCCTCTTCGCAGGTCACGGCCGTCGGCGTCTGCTCCCCAGGCCCTATTGACGTTCGAACCGGGGTGGTGACCGCCCCACCCAACCTGCCCGGCTGGAAAGATGTCCCCCTCAAGCGACTTATCGAGGAGGCGTTGGACACCACCACCTTCCTGGAGAACGACGCCAACGCGGCCGCCCTGGGTGAGCATCGCTTTGGAGCTGGGCGGGGGGTGCAGAACATGATCTACGTCACGGCCAGCACCGGCATCGGTGGGGGGCTCATCCTCGACGGTCAACTCTACATCGGGGCCACTGGCGCAGCAGGTGAGATTGGCCACATGACCGTATTACCATGGGGTCCCTACTGTGGCTGTGGCAACCGGGGATGCCTGGAAGCTCTGGCCTCGGGCACGGCCATCGCTCGCGATGGTCGGGAACTGGTGCGGCGGGGCGTGCCCACCCTCATCGCTGAGCTGGCTGCAGGCAAGCCCGAGCGGGTCACAGCCAAGCTGGTAGCCGAGGCAGCCGACAAAGGAGACATCGCAGCTCAGGAGATTCTGGCGGAGGCCATGACCTACCTGGGTGTGGGCATGGCCAGCCTGGTCAATCTCTTCAACCCTGAGCTCATCGTCATCGGGGGGGGGCTGACTAACATGGGGGAGGGGCTTTTCGGGCCGGTGCGACGAGCCATTGAGCGGAGGGCTTTTCCTGCGGCGGCCAGGGCCGTTAAGGTGGTCCCGGCCGAACTGGGCGACGACGTGGGCGTGTTGGGTGCGGCTGCAGCAGCTATGGCCCAGGTAGCAGCGACTCTACCGCGGGCCTGACTAGGCAGTATGAGGGAAACTGAGATAATCGAGTCGAGCAAGAAAGGAGGAAAGTTCAATGAAACAGAAACGCTTCTGGAAATGGGCCGGGCTTATCAGCCTGATCTGCCTGGTCCTGTTCATCCCCGCCTCCATGGCCCTGGCCTTCGAGACCAGGGAGGGCGGCAACATCGTCATCGGTGCTGGCGAGGTGATCGAGGACGATTTGTACGTGGGTGCTGAAACGTTCACCCTCGACGGCACGATCAAAGGGGATCTGTTAGTAGCTGGCGGTACCATCAAGATCAACGGCACGATCAAAGGGGATCTGTTAGTAGCTGGCGGTACCATCAAGATCAACGGCACCGTCGAGGATGACCTGATCGCCGTTGGCAGCACCATCGAGATCAATGGCACCGTCGAAGGCGACCTGATGGCCGCCGGCCAGACTGTCACGGTGAGGGGCACGGTCGTGGACGACGTCCGCATCGCCGGACAGGTGCTGACGCTGGACAGTGAGGCCCAGGTGGGCGATGAAGTGCTGGCTGCTGGGTTTAGCATCGAGGGCAAGAAGGGCAGCTCTGTGGGCGGTGGCTTTATCTGTGGTGGCTACCAGGCCCTCCTGGCTGGCGATGTGGCCCAGGACCTGACCGTGGCAGTGGCCGGTTTGCAGTTGAGCGGCAGCGTTGGCGGAGACGTGAAGGCCGAGGTAGGTGAAGCCGGAGAGGGGCCACCTCCTACGTTCTTCATGCCCGGCGCTCCCCCCATGCCCTCGGTTCCAATGGGCTTGACTGTAGATGAAGGAGCCCAAATCGGCGGGAAACTCGACTACACCAGCGCCAGCGAGTGGAGCGTCCCTGCCGGGATTGTGGCCGGTGTCATCACCCGCCACGAGCCGGAAATCGAGGTCAAAGCAGAGGTTGTCGTCTCTCCGGCCAGGCGCGCGGCCGACTGGTTCCTGGGTCACCTGCGGCGTCTGGTCACCCTGCTCCTGGTCGGCCTGCTGCTAGTCTGGGCGGTCCCCGGCTGGACGGAGAAAGCAACTGGCGCTCTGCGGGCTAAGCCACTGCCCAGCCTGGGTTGGGGAGTGGTCAGCATCGCTGTTTTCATTCTTGCCCTGTTGGTCATCCTGATTGTGACGATTCTGGCAGCGATCGTCCTGGGCGTCATTACTCTGGGTGGCCTGGCTGGCACAACGGCCTCGACAGGTGCCCTGACCATGGCCCTGCTGGTGTTCTTCTTCTCCATCGCCGTGACCTACGTCACCAAAGTTGTGGTCAGCTTTCTGGGTGGACGGTTGATCTTGGCTCGCCTGAAGCCTGACTGGGCGGACGGACGCATCTGGCCGCTGGTGGTGGGGGTTGTCCTCTTTGTCATCATCACTGCTATCCCCATACTGGGCTGGCTGGTCAACCTTGCCGTGGTGTTGCTGGGCCTGGGTGCGCTGTGGCTGCTGGGACGCGATATCTACCGGCAGAGGCAAGCAGCCCCTGCAGAAGTAGAAGCATAGCAAGTAATGGTCACTCCCTCATACTGCCTCGTGAGACCTGCGGTTTGCTGCCGAACACTTTTTGAATACGAATTTCACGAATGAGCAAATGGCGGCCTGATTGTCACCCTGAGCCGAAAGCGAAGAGCCTGCCCAGAGCAGAGCCTGCCCTGAGCTTGTCGAAGGGTCGAAGGGGTCTCGTTCTCTGCATAGCAAGGTCATTGTTTGCCAGGAACGAGATTCTTCGTCGCTTCGCTTCTCAGAATGACATCCTTAGTGAGACCTGTGGTAGAGTTGAATTATAGGAAGAGGGTGAAGTATGGCCCGCGAGATGGAAGTCATTCTGACCCACGAGAATACAGACTTTGACGCTTTGGCCTCGTTGTTGGGCGCGGCCAAACTGTATCCCCAGGCCAAACCGGTCGTCCCCCGACGCCCCAACCGCAACCTGCGCGACTTTCTGACTCTCTACTGGGACGAGTTGCCTTTCCTTCAGCACGACGAGTTGCCACGGGGTGCAATCCGGCGCGTCATTCTGGTGGACACCCAGGCCATCCCCCATCTCAAGGGCATGGGCCGCAAGACCGAGGTGCACATCATTGATCACCATCCTCTCTCCCGCGAACTGGAGGAGGGGATGACCTATAGCGGTGGCGAGACGGGAGCCACGACGACCATCCTGGTGGAACAAGTTTGTGAGGCTAACATATCCGCCTCACCCATCGAGGCCACTTTGCTGCTCCTGGGCATCTACGAGGACACCGGCTCCTTGTCCTACCCGACCACCACCCCGCGAGACCTGCACTGCGCGGCCTGGCTCCTGGAGCAAGGGGCCAGCCTGGATGTGGTCAATGACTTTCTGCACCATCCTCTCACCGAAGAGCAGCGTGAGCTCTACAACCAACTGCTGGAGAACAGCCAATCTTTCGATTTGGCGGGCCACTCGGTGGTCATTGCCACAGCCACCGTCCCGGATTACGTCGAGGAGATTTCTACCCTGGCCCACCGTTTGAGGGACATCTTTGATCCCGCCGCCCTCTTCCTCCTGGTCGAGATGGATGATCACATCCAGTTCGTGGCCCGTAGCTCCTCTGAGGCCATTGACGTGGCGCAAATCGCCGCTCATCTGAACGGCGGGGGACACGGCCGGGCGGCGGCGGCCCTGATCCGTGGCCGGACCCTGGCCGATACTCGCCAACAGCTCCTCGACCTCCTGCAAGAGCACGTCAAGCCAACGGTCACTGTGGGCCAGATCATGTCTTATGGGGTACACACTCTGTCGCCAGAGACCACCGTGGCTGAAGCAGAGGAGCTGATGCGCCGTTACGGCCACGAGGGTTTCCCCGTGGTGGAGAATGGTCAGGTGGTGGGCACCCTCACCCGGCGGGAAATTGACAAGGCCCTTCACCATCGTCTGGGAGGGGCGGCTATCCGTCTCTACATGCACACAGGCGACGTGAGCGTCTCTCCCCAGGATTCGGTGGCCCGCTTGCAGCAGGTGATGATGGAGCATGGGCTGGGCCAGGTGCCCGTGGTGGAGGACGGTGAGGTCACTGGCATCGTCACCCGCACCGATCTGATCAAGCTGTGGAGCACACCGCCCCGCGAACGCCCTCGCGCCACCGAGACAGGCCAACTCATCGAGCAGGCCCTGCCCGCCCCGCTGCTGAAAGTGATCCGCCAAGCCAGCCAGACAGCCAGCCGGATGGGCTATTCCCTCTATTTCGTGGGCGGGTTTGTGCGTGACCTCCTCTTGGGCACGCCGACTCTGGATATTGACCTGGTGGTCGAGGGGGATGCTATCAAGCTGGCCAGGCGCCTGTCACGTCAGATTGGGGGACGGGTGCGCAGCCATGCTCGCTTTGGCACGGCCAAGTTGATCTTTGACGAAACCCAAAGTGAGCTCTCGGTCCCTTCTATTGACTTTGTCGCTGCCCGAACTGAATTCTACGAGCACCCCACCGCCTTGCCCCAGGTCGAACGCAGCTCCATCAAGCTGGACCTGCACCGGCGTGACTTTACCATCAACACCCTGGCCATCCGGCTTGACCCGGAGCACTACGGCGAGCTTTTGGACTTTTACGGTGGACAGCAAGACCTCAAAGACGGGCTGATCCGGGTGCTACACAGCCTGAGCTTTGTCGAAGATCCCACCCGCATGCTCAGGGCAGCGCGCCTGGAACAGCGTCTGGGTTTCAAGATCGAAGAGCGCACAGAAGAGTTGATAGGGAACGCCCTGGGGCTGCTCGACCGCGTCAGTGGTGAAAGGATCCGCCATGAGCTGTACCTGATCCTTGAGGAAGCAGAACCCGAAAAGGGGTTAGGCCGGTTAGAGGAGCTGGGGGTGTTGGCCCAGATACATCCCGCCCTGCGATGCGACGACTGGCTCAGCGGAAAATACCGGCATCTCCGGGAGGCCCTGGAGGTCGGGGATTGGGGACCCGATGGCGGAGAGCAGGCGTCTCCTATCCATTACCTGGCCCTCCTGACCTATCGGTTGATCCCTGAGGAGTTGGAGACGTTGATCGAGCGGCTCAAGATCACCCGCGACGATGCGGATCGCCTGCGTGAGGTCGGTGAATTGCGCCCTATCATGCCCAGGCTGGCCGAAAGGGACCTGCCGCCTAGCGCCATCTACCGCCTGTTGGAACCTTACTCCGGTCAGAGCGTCTTCTTTATGTGGGTGGCTTCCGACTCGGCTCTGATACGGCAACGCCTGGAACTCTATCATCGTCGCCTGCAGTACGTCAAGCCCGAGATTGACGGGGCCTGGCTGCAGGAGAGGGGCGTGGAGCCGGGGCCTATCTACAGGCAGATCCTGGGCGCTCTGCGCGACGCCAGACTGGATGGCCAGGTCAGCAGCCTGAGTGAGGAGGAAGCACTGGCCGAAAAGCTGTTGGCCGAAACCGCCGAAGGGTAAAGTCTGTGTAAGTCCAGCGGTCAGTTCTCAGTAACCAGCCGTCAACGGTTACCAGAGGTAGGCCAAAAGCAAGAGCCGTCCTGTGGATCAGGATGGCTCTTTTGGGCAATGTGAAGCGACGCCTTCCTTAAATAATGTCTTGCGTGTTCGTGAAATGCGAACGTAAGCGAGCACTTTGGGGTTGTTCGAGGTGGTCGGCACTTAATATTGCCAGTGGATTAAAATTCCAAAACTTTCCTTATCGGTCTTCAAATAGTGCGAAAAAAGATATCCGCCCCCATCTGCACTTTCCGCAAGCTCTGAAACTGTACCCTGCAGTTTGAGCTTTGCTATTGGGGTAATTGATCTTTTCGAAATATCCAACTCTGAAAGTTTGACTTGCCCCGATGCTATAATGAATCGATCTCCTGGTAAACGTGCCAATCCCATAGGATTTGTAAGATCCAGGCTCAAGACTTGCTTCGAAACGCCTGGTTCTATGACAGCAACCCCACAGCTTCCTATAACAAAGAAGCGACCATCACTAATAAGCGCTGCATTTACCCCACAGGCTGGGGGGTAATCAATTTCATAGCGTTCTTCATCTCCTAAAGATTCACCTAATTGTGTAACTTGAGGGCTGGACTTTCTTATTCCATCTGGATAACCGTTGGAAAAAACCCAAACACCCTCGTCTCTTCCATGGAAAAGGCAGACATTCCCGCAGAAGCCTCCACCAACAATGGAAAACTCTCCATTCCTAAGACAGCCGACACCAGCTTTGCGCACCATAAACACAGTGCCATTTGGGGTGACAAGCACATTTCTGGAGCAGTCAGGCATTCCAAACCAAATATCAAGAGCCTGTCTGTCATAGTCAAGACTATAGATACCTTGCTTGAGCGTCAGTAAGACTTTGTTCTCTGAAAATTCAGCTACTCCTGATTGACCGAATGGTAAGTCTGAGGCAATTGTGCTGACTTGAAATTCCGGTATTGATTCCACGACAAGATCTTCTCTCACAGTTTCATCTGGAGAACCAATAAGTACTCCTAGCTCATTAGGTGGTGTGATTTCGAAGAAGGATTGCAGAGACACAAAACTCTCGCCATAGAAAGACGCTTTTGTAATCAGCCTGTTAATCAGCTCTTGAGGAGGAATAAAGCCAGAGATCATTGCTTCAAGATGTTCACGCGCAAGCAACAACACCATTAGTTGTTCGCCTTCTTTTAAGTCTCTCTCGGCCTCACTTGAAAAGCCAGACATGGAAAGAAATAGTCCAACTGTCCCACCCAAGCGCTGACGAAGTCTCTTTTGAAGCTTAGCTATGGGTCCTGTATTAATTGGGCTGTCTTCCCACTTGGCTTCTACAATGAAGCATCTCCCATTATTCAGCTCAAAACTAACATCGATTTCGCCGCTCCCTCGGATATTAGACTTTGCGTCGATGCCCCAGCACTGGAGAAGCTCCGCAAATAATGAATTTAGACGCTGACCACGGCTTTGCGGAGTAAATCCTTGTAGGCTGCGTAACCGGCTATATTCTTCAATAAGAGCCTGAAGTCTTGTGGGATTCTGTATCATCTTTTTAGCCATTTCTTACAATGTTTAACAGAGACGACGTTCCCCACCTACCTGTGCAATCGAGGCACAGTAGCACTGTTCGCTATTTATCATTATAGCACACCTGGTTCGAATTTTCAACGCCTACCTGTATTCCCCAACGTGATACGCTCACCTTTAGGATCTGATTTAAATGGAATAGCGCACTTTCACCAATCACCAGAACGCAGCACAGGAATCGGGCAACTAGCGCACCGCCTCACAGCAGTTGGGCGGTGGGTCACCCGTACCGCAAGATCACTGTTGCGGTACAGGCCCCCAAGGGTGGATGTTGGCTCGGAATGCTCAAATGGCCTTGTTCGCCACCGGCGGTGTGGGCCGCTCGTTGACGATCAGTTGAAAGACGTCGGGCCGGGCGTAGTGGCCCACCACGTCAAAGTCAAATTTGGCCCGGACTACCTCGGCCAGATCGAGGTCGGCGAACAACGTGCCTTCCTGGTCATAGAGGGGACCGGCCAGAACCTCGCCCAGCGGGGAGATGATGGCACTGCCACCCCGGCACATCACCTCTGGCTGGTCGGCCAAGTCCTGCAGCCCGTCTAAACCGGCTGGGTACATGGTTTTGGTCACAAACTGGTTACAGCCCAGGACAAAGCAGCGCCCCTCGCAGGCGATGTGGCGTAGGGTAGCCTGCCAGGTATCGCGGGCATCGGCGGTGGGGGCCAGATAGAGTTCGACCCCTTTGCTGTATATTGCCATCCGTGCCAGGGGCATATAGTTCTCCCAGCAGATCAGCCCACCAATTTTGCCTATCTCCGTCTTGAGCACGGTCAGGGTGCTGCCATCTCCTTCGCCCCAGATCAGGCGCTCGGCAGCGGTGGGCTTGAGCTTGCGGTGTTTGCCCAGCAGTCGCCCATCCGGGCCAAAGTAGAGCAGGGTGCAGTAGAGTGTGCCCCGACTGAATTGGTTGTCCCGCTCGATGACGCCGATGGCCAGATAGGCTCTGGCTTGACGGGCGGCCGCCCCCAAGGCCTCAGTGGTGGGACCTGGCACATCAACGGCATTGGCCCAGTAGCATTGCCAAGTGCGCCGCCCCGCCGGGCTGCGACTACCGACCACGGTGCCAAAGCCCAGTCCGCGTGGGTAGGCCGGGATGAAGGCCTCGGGGAAAAGAATTAGTTCCGCGCCTTGCGTCACGGCTTCGACGGTCAGGCGACAAGCCTTCTCCACGGAGGCCTCGCGGTTGAAGAGGATCGGAGCGGCCTGCACGACCGCGACTTTAACCCGGGGAAAGCTGTCAGTCATGGTTTTCTCCTCGCTGTCTCCATGAACCGGAGTTTAATCCACACCGGGTCCCTGGGCGGACGGGCGGGGGCGGGGCTGTCGTCTATCCTGGCCACCACCAGCCAGGGACCTGGTTCCGTCAGCCAGGTCTCCAGCCCGGTCTCGAATTCGCTCATGGTGGTCACTGCTGCTACGTGGTGGAGGCCCGCCCCCCGGCCCATAGCCGCCAGGTCGGTCACCGTGGCGGTGGCAGTAGGCTGGCCGCCGGTCAATTGATATTGGCCATTGTCCCACACAATGTGCAGCAGGTTGGGCGGGGCCAGGCGGGCGATGGTCACCAGCGCGTTGGGATTCATCAGTGCACCGCCGTCGCCGTCCAGGACGATGATCTGTTGCTCCGGCTGGGCCAGGGCCAACCCCAACCCGATAGATGGAGCCAGCCCCAGGCTGTTCCAAATGTAGAAGTGCTGCGGCCTGTCGCCGGTGGCCGCCAGGTCGAACTTGGCATTACCCGGCCCGGCCACAATCAGTGCCTGTGATGCCCGGCCCACCAGGTACCGCGTCGCCTCCAGGCGGTTGATAAGCCTCTCCCTTTTCATCTCACGTTCTTCCCTCAAGCAACGGTCTGCTTGTAACAGGCAGTGAATTGTGAAACCGAGGGGGTACCCCTCAAGCCCTCGGCCTGAGCTCGGGCCGAAGGCTCCCCGGCCTTTCGCTGCGCATGGCCTATTCCTCCTCCTTCCACCCCACCATCTCTGTGGAGAGGAACAGGGCCACTGGCCGCTGGCCGGTGTACGCCGTCTTGATGGCTCCATCCATCAGGGTGGCCACCTCGTCAACGCGGCGCAGGGTAAAGTGCTGGATGTCCAGGGCGTCCAACAACGGCCGCGCCGCCCGGCCCATCGCAATTTGGGCGGCGTTGAACTCGCCCAACTCGCCTCGCTGGCTGATGAGCATCAAGAAGGGGATCTGGTAGGGGATGGACAGCGAAGCCAGGCCGTTGACGCTGTTGCCCAGACCCGAGACCTGCATCATCAGCAAGCCCCGCCGGCCGCCCAGGTAGGCCCCGGTCAGCACGCCCACCCCCTCTTCCTCGCGGGTCAGGGGGACCACGGTGAAAAAGGGGTCCGCCTCAGCCCGGGCGATGAGAGGGGCCAGCACGCTGTCAGGGACGTGGCAGACTACCTCCAGCCGGTTGGCCTTCAGTCTCTCAAAGACAATGTCTGTCCAGGTCATGGGCTGTCCACTCCGTTAGGCCTCAATAGATCACAGATCGCTCCCGCTGGATTTGCAATCCAGCGTCCAGGCGGCGGATTACAAATCCGCCGCAGGCAAAAATGTGATCTCTACTGAATCTATTCACCAGCCGATGCCTTCCGTACCTCACACAGCAGGGCCTTGAGGACAGGGAAGCCAGAGATGGGGTCTCTGTTGTCCATGTCGGTCAGATAGTTGGCGTTGGCTTCCCGCCAGGGTTCGGGTTGCAGCGGGCCCCCGCCGCCCACGTTGACCTCAACCGAGCCCGGCACTACCCAGTCGGTGACTTTGGCCCTGAAAGGCACCCGGCCCCGTGGTGACTTGACATAAACCTTGTCGCCGTCGGCGATGCCCCGGGCTTCCGCGTCCTCGGGGTTGATGAGGACGTTGGGCTCCGGCTGCATCTTGAGCAGGCCAGGAATGTTGAGGTGCTGGGAGCGAAAGGCCGATTGGATGCGGGCCCCGCTGTTAAAGACCAGGGGAAACTCTTTCAAAAGCTCCGGGCTGCCCA
The DNA here is from genome assembly GCA_041862415.1 of Anaerolineae bacterium. Taxonomy (GTDB): domain Bacteria; phylum Chloroflexota; class Anaerolineae; order E26-bin7; family E26-bin7; genus E26-bin7. The sequence continues at coordinate 44,772 of JBGVTF010000057.1, forward strand.
GGGGACCCTCCGCTGGCTCGGTGTAGACGGGCAGGGGGTCGTAGCCGTGTTCGGCCAATATGCTGGAGGCGATCTCCACTTTGCCAGAGGACGTGTTGAAACCCGGCTTGCCATCCTTGCGCAGCAGCCCCTTCTCGTACTTGCGGTAGACCAGGGGCTGGGTGGGCACGACCACTCCCTCCGGATGCCGGCGCAGGTCTTCCACGCTGATGGCCGAGTTGCCAAAGACGAACTGCAGAAGTTCCTCCTCGCTCTGAGGGTAGAGGTGGCCGTAGCCCAGCCGGCGGGCCAACTGAGCAAAGATGAGCAAATCGTTGCGAGCCTCGCCGATGGGCTCGACCACTTTCTGCCGCAATTGCACGTAGCCAGGATACTTGCAGTAGGAAGTGATCTCGTACATGGTGGTGGCGGGCAGAACAAAGTCGGCGTACTGGGCGTCGGCGGTCATAAAGCGGTCAACGACCACCAGCAGGTCCAGTGCTGCCAGGGCCTGCGCCCAGAGGTCAGGCTGGGGATAGCTGGTGAGGATGGAAGCGCCGTCCAGCAGCAGGCCCCGCAGAGGATATGGATCGTTTTGCAGGATGGCGCGGGGGGCCTCCATGAACTGAGCCCCCTTGGTCAACTGGACGAAGAGGGGGTACCTGTCGGCACCGATAGGTGGAGGGCTGGAGGGAGCCTCAACGTGCGTGCGCTTGAAGCGTGCCTGGCTACGGGGGCGGAAGACGAGCCCACCAGGCACGTCCAGGTTGCCGGTGATGGCCCACAGGATGAGCACAGCCCGGATGTTCTGTACACCGCTGTTGGTGTATTCCAGGCCGGTGTAGTGGCAGAGGGTGGCGTGTCGGGCCGTGGCGATGGCCCGCGCCGTCTCGACGATGGCCTCTTTAGGCACCCAGGTGATGGCCTCAACTTTGTCCGGCGGGAAAGCGGCCAAGTATTCCCGCAGTTCATCAAAGCCGACCGTCCAGTTGTCCACAAACTCGTGGTCGTAGAGGTCTTCGTTGATGATCACGTTCATCATGCTCAGGGCCAGGGCGCCATCGGTGCCCGAGCGAACGGCGATCCACTGGTCGGCCTGCCTGGCTATGGCGCTGCGCATCTGGTCAATGACCACCAGCCGAGTCCCCCGCCGTTGGGCGGCAATGATCTGGCGGGCTTTGATGGGGGGCGAATCGGTGGCCGGGTTGGAGCCCCAGACGACGATCAGGTTGGTGTTCTCGAAATCCGAGAACATAAAGTCAGCGGCTGTGCCGAGAGTGGGGATGGGGGCCAGAAGGCCCTGGGTCACGTAACACAGGGAGTTGCAGCCAGCGGTGTTGGGCGAACCGAAGGGGAAGAGGACGTTGTTGGCCGCAGGCAGGAAACTGCCTGCCGGGGCGTAGATGTCAATGAGGGACTCCTCGAAGCCGCCGCGACCGACGTAGGTCATCAGGGCCTGGGGACCGTACCTGGCCTTGATTTCTTTCAGCCTTTGGGCGATTTCGTCCAGGGCCTGGTCCCAGCTCACCTTGGCGAAGCGTCCCTCACCCTTGGTCCCCACTCGCTTGAGGGGGTGTTTCAGCCGGTCGGGGGAATAGACAATCTCTCTGGAGTGAACGCCGCGCGTGCAGACGATACCCCGGGGGTGATTCTCCAGGGGGGTGATCCTGTCCAACTGGCCGTTGACCAGATGAGCATACACGCCGCAGCCCCCGGGGCAGATGCCGCACATGCTGATGACGGTTTCAGCCTCGCCGCTCGCGGTGCCTGGCTGTCGTTGCCTACCCGTGTCCATTCCCGGCAGGCGGCTCATGCGACGACTGGGGTAGCGCGGCGAGGAGCGGGAGCACCGCGCAGTAAACCTTCCGTGCTCAAATCTTCATCAATGTCTGGCCAGTGAATGCCATAGCCACCACATATTTGCCAATGCGCTCGTTGTTCTGGTGCAGCGTGAAGCAGCCTGGGATACCACGTCAACGGGACCACAATTGTGCGCCCATCAATGAGGTCCACACTTAAAGTACCTTCTGTGAAATGCACATCTTTGACGCGTTCACCTGGTTTAATATCCGAAGTAGCCATACCATGCCTCCAGAAGGTCTTGTTCGTGCTCTGTCAATAGCTGTTCTATCTTGCGCAGTTCCTTTGCGCTGAAACCAAGATTGCGGGCCAAGGCAACAGGCCCGAGCCAGAACTTGGCTGATTGATCTTCCCGGTCAACGCGCACGTGTGGCGGTTCGTTCGGTTCGTGACTGTAGAAGTATACCCGATAGGGGCTGGTTCTCAGGACTGTCGGCGTGATTCAAAGCCTTTTGTCAGCACCTTGTTGTGTTCGGAACAGCCGCCTAAATGATATTATACCATGTCGCCAGGCAAGTAGCAAGTAGCAGGAAGCGCATTAACCTTCGCCAGGCTTGTGGGCTTTGCCCACCTTCCCGAAAGTTCTAAAGACGCGCCGACCCGGTGTACTGGGGCCATTTTCAGGTCTGGTTCAGCGACTCAGAATGGCTTCTTCTCTATGATCATCCTGTGATGCTCGCCCTCACCCACCCTCTCCACCTCGTCGTGGGCTTCGACGCGAAAGACCAGCCGACGGCCATCAACCTCTATCAGTTCAGCACGAACTCTGACCTTTATGCCCAGTTGTCTCCAACTTAAACTGAATAGCCCTGAATAGCCAATATCTCCTATTGACATTTGGAGTCAGTAATGTTATAATGAGCAACAGCAATAACAACAAGCATTAACTCACACTCAGATCACAAAAGCTGGCGGGGGATCCCTTCAACAAGCCTTCGGCCCGAGCTCAGGCCGAGGGCTCAGGACAAGCGCCAGATCCGCCGCCAAACCGCTGGATTTGGCAATCACCACTGTTGCGGTGCAGGCCAGCGGGAGCAAATTGCGATCTATTGATACTGCGCTATCATTGTCCTCATCCCAGCCAGCACTCAGCACAAACAGTTGCAAGCGCAAGATGTCCAGAGCCGATCTTCTCTACATCTATGAGGAGGTCGGCTTTTGCTGTTTTTTGTGTACCTGTCCGAAAAAACCTAGAGCGGTTGTTTGGGTTCCTGGAGGAAAAGACAGAGGACTGCACCGGTGGCCAAGAGCCACCCCACCAGTCCGAAATTGGACTCCAGCGTCACATAGAGGATGGGCTGTCTGCCCCATGAGAAGCAGAAAGGAGAGGAAATAGCCATGAACGTGCAAAAGACCTTGATCCGCCAGTTAATACCCAATGCAGGCACCATTGTCGTGGTCGCTTTGATGCTGCTTGCCCAGCGCGCCTGGGCTGGACCGGCCGCCCAAGGTGTTACGCCTGGCGTCATGAGTTACCAGGGGTACCTGACCGACGCGGTCGGCCAGCCGATGAGCGGCCCGGTAAACATGACCTTCCGGCTTTATGCGCAACCCAGCGGAAGCACAGCGCTGTGGACGGAAGCCCACACCGGGAGCAATGCTGTGCCGGTAACCAACGGCCTGTTCAACGTGCTGTTGGGCAGCCTGAACCCCATCCCATCCACAGTGTGGAGTTACGATGAGCTCTACCTGGGAGTACAAGTTGGTAGCGACCCAGAGATGACGCCGAGGGAACAAGTGGGACGGGTGCCCTATGCCATGGCCGCCAGCCATGCCCTGACCGCCGACTCTGCCACGAAACTCAGGGCGCCCGATGGCGACCCGGCGGATGCGGTCACGGTGGACAACTCCGGCAGAGTCGGCATCGGGACGACCAGCCCGGATCGGCCGCTTACCATACAGGGTAGTGGTTCTGCCTCCGAGTGGATCAGCTTCAAGGACAATGCAGGTGTCACCCAGTGGCACCTCAACTACTCTGGCACCGGTCTGAATTTCGCGGAAACCGGTGTGGTTGATTGGCGCCTTTTTCTTGATGACGGCGGCAACGTCGGCATCGGGAAGAGCAACCCGGGGGCGAAGCTGGATGTGAATGGCAACGTCAATGCCGATGGTCTCCTAATTGATGGACGCCAACCGATCATTTACCAAAAGCTCATCCTTGACTACCCTCGCCATTACCATAACGTTTACCACCTGGGGAGCAGCCTGTCGAACCTTCATTGGGTGTGCGCAGTGGTCGGGTTCAGGGCCCACGGCGACTTTGACGAGAATCAGGGTGAGGGTGATATCATCGCTGCCTACGCGGAGCCCTGGGAGGGCGAGTGGAGAATTCATGTTGACTTTACCCAGGAAGGAGACATTCTCGAAACCTGGGATGTCTACTACATGTGCTTTGACCGCGATATGGTGGAGTGGCTCCCCGACTGGAACGATTGACAGCTGCACTCAAGCCGATGGCTACGGGGTAGAGAGCCCGCTTGCGGGTCCCGGTTTGGCCTGCCAGACTCCATAAGGAGGAATCCCTGATGGCTCGCAGATTGTCTCTTTTCACTCTTATCACCCTGCTTGTCCTACTGATGAGCTTAGGTGGACCCGCAGGGGCCCAGGTATTGCAGCAGACAGGCCTGGGCGGCGTTGCTTATGCCCAAGGGCCGCAGCAGGCAGGTTTTGGAACTGTAAGGTTTCTCGTTACCGCCGATACGCACTATGGTGGTAACAATGACGTGTCGAACGACCTACTACGTCATCTGTTCCAAATACGAGAGGAGAACAGCGGGTACCGTGGCATATTGATCGCTGGAGACCTGACCTGGGGACACTTTAGCCCTCAAAGAAACTGGAACCAGTATAAGAACGCAATCGAGAGCGATGCCTATCTCGTCTACGACGGTTGGGGCAACCACGATCAAGACGGCGATGCGTGGCCAGACATTTTTCAGGAGATCGGGGGGCGAAACCGTTCAGGCCTCGTGAGCCAACGCGACGGGCATTACTCGTGGGACTGGGGTGGCGTGCATTTCGTTCAGCTCAACCTGTTCCCAAGCAACTCAGCATGCAATGGACTTGACCCGAAGAATAGCCTGGCTTTTCTGCAAACGGACCTGGCAACTAATGTCGGCAATACGAACAAGCCGGTGGTTCTTATTCACCACGGTCACCTTAGGTCAGGGGACCTATGCGTAGTGACGGACGCAAACCGCGTATCGTATTGGAACGCAATAGCGAACTACAACGTCATTGCCATCTTCGATGGTCACATCCACAGCGGGGACGGAACCAGCTCTGGGAAACCCTGGTTCGAAGAATGGAGGCGGCCTAGTGGTGGCGTTGGTGGTCCGATTTCTATTCCGACCTTCGAAGCGGGGCCTTCCAAACCCATTGGTGGGTGGCTTGGAGGATATTTCCTAAAGGTTGAAATCGGTGAAGATAATTGCCCCGGGCCTTGCCCTTGTGTTCGCGTCGGAAAATACCAATTTCTGGAGGACAGCGAGCAACTAATAGCGGAACAAGTGGACGCATTCCCTGATCGTATCGCTCCCATCACCACTGCTGAGCTCTTTAGCACGGGTCAAAACGGCTGGTATACTTCCACGGTCAGCGTCGAGCTGACGGCGGACGACGGAGGGTGCGGGTCTGGCATTGCCTCGACCTGGTACAATATCGACACAACGGGTCCTAGCTGGATCTTTTACGCAAGCCCGTTCAACGTGCCTGGCGAGGGCATCCACACCGTCCGTTTCTATTCCCGGGATAACGCCGGCAACCAGGAGAGCGAGAAGGAAATCTCTTTTCGCATTGACCAGACCGCGCCCGCCGGCTCCCTGCTTCTAAACGGGGGATCGGTGACAACAACGAGCGCCCTCGTGTGGGTGGGGGCTTCGGCCAGCGACGCTACCAGCGGCATGTACCAGATGCGCTTCCGCGATGCAGGTGGTTCCTGGACCGCCTGGCGGTCTTATACCGACCGCCCTCTTCTCTGGCAGTTGCCCCCACCCCTCGTGACCGGTCAGACCTATACCGTGGAAGCCCAGTTCAAGGACCGGGCGGGAAATCTATCTGCGGTTGTGGACGACTCCATTCTTCTAGACCTGTATCCCCCCCGGCCTTCGTCAGCCGACTACCGCCTGGTGAAAAGCACCTGGGGTGCTAGTGGGACAGGCGGTAGCTCGTCCGGTAGCTCGTCCAACTACATCCGGTACGACACGCTGGGGCAGCCTTCGCTGATCGGGACACTCACCAGCGCCAATTATGCCCTGGCCTCGGGCTACTGGGCAGGCTACAAGTGCAACACGGCTCCGGCCCTGGATGCTTCTGGCAGCCCGGCCCTGGACGCAATCAACGAAGACGAGGTTAACAACAACGGCACACTGGTCTCTGCTATCATCAGCAGTGTTCTCCCGGTGGATATGATCACCGACCCCGACCCTGGCGCGGTGGAAGGCATCGCCGTCACCGCTGTGGATAACACCAACGGCACCTGGCAGTACTCCACCAACGGCGGCGCGACCTGGTCCGGCTTCGGCACGCCGTCGGCCAGCGCAGCCCGCCTGCTGGCCTCGGATGCCGACACGCGCATCCGCTTTGTGCCGAACGCCGACTGGAGCGGCACGGTAGACCCCGGCCTCACCTTCCGTGCCTGGGATCAGTTCAGCGGCACCAACGGTGACACAGCGGACACCACCACCAACGGCGGCGTCACCGCCTTCAGCAGCGCCACCGAGACGGCCTCCATCACCGTCAACCCGGTCAACGATGCGCCGAGCTTTACTAAAGGCGGCGACCAGACGGTGAATGAAGACGCCGGCCTGCAGACCGTGAGCGGTTGGGCCACCAACATCTCGCCTGGCCCTGCCAATGAGAGCAGCCAAATTCTGACCTTCACCGTGACCAATAACAACAGCGGCCTCTTTGCCAGCCAGCCAGCCATCGCTGCCAATGGCACGCTGACCTATGAGCCAGCGGCCAACGCCAATGGCAGCGCCGTGGTCACCGTCACCCTCCAAGACGACGGCGGCACGGCCAACGGCGGCGTGGACACCAGCCCACCGCAGACCTTCATCATCACCGTCCGGACCGCCGCCGACCTGGTGGTCACCAAGCAGGCCAAGCCGGAACCGGCCGTACCGGGCCAGGACACCATCACCTACACTGTGGTGGTCAGCAACCCAGGCCCCAGCAGCATTACCGGAGTCACCCTGACCGACGACTTCCCGGCAGAGGTTGACAGCCCGACCTGGACCTGCACCGGCGTGGCCTGCCCGTCCGGCAGCGGCAGCGGTCATCTCAACGAAACGCTCAACCTGCCGGAAAACAGTGTGGTCACCTACACCATCACCGGCACAGTGGCGCCCTCGGCTACGAGCCTAGTCAACACGGCCAGCGTCAACAACCCGGCCTATGAGACCAATCCGGGGGACAACTCGGCCACGGTCACTACCACGCTCACGCCCGAGACCGACTTGTCCATCAGCAAGAGCAGCGAGCGGGCTGGGCTGGCTGGGACACCCATCACTTACACCATCGTCGTCCGCAACGCCGGACCGAGCGACGCCTACGGTGCTACCGTCTCCGACTCGGTTCCGGCGGGCGTCAGCGGCTTCACCTGGAGTTGCACCGCATCAGGCGGGGCAACCTGCAGTGGGAGCGGCAGCGGCGACATCAACGACACCGTGAACGTGTCGGTGGGCGGAGTCGTTACTTACACAGTAAACGGCACAGTGACCACCGACGACCCCATCATCAACACGGCGAGCGTCACCGCCCCGGTGGGCGCAACCGACCCGGTGACCGACAACAACCACGCAGTTGACCACAGCGGCAGCCGGATTTTACTGCCCCTCACCATGAAAGGCTTCGTCTCCGCGCCCGACCTGGTGGTGGACGACCTCATCGCCACCAGCAACGCGGT
>JBGVTF010000058.1:0-15132 GCA_041862415.1 Anaerolineae bacterium
CAGGAAATCGGCGCCCAATTCGACGGCCCGCCGGGCGTTGTCCACCGTGGCAGCCCGACCCCCGAACTCATCCCGCCGCTCTGGGGGGACACAATCTAACTTTGTCCCCACTGGCCGCCCCACAAGCTTCTTGACGTCGCTGATAGAGGCCCCCAGCCCCAGGGGAAAATCAGCTGGGATCGGGATAGGAAGGTCCGCCAAAGCCAGGCTTGCCTTCCCCGGCGCGCCCATCACCATCGGGTGCCGGACGTCATACCCGTTCAGGCTGATCAGGTCGGCCCCGAATGCCGCTGCTGTTTCCGCGTTGGTCACGCTATGCACCAACGGCACACTGATGGCGACCACCTCAGCGCAGACGGTGCGCCCCTCCGCCAAGCGCACGCTCTCCAGCAGCGCCGCCCGGTCCATCTGTTCAAAATCACTGGTTGTCGCGTCCAATATACGCTTAACCATTACCCCTCCGGAAAGGCATCTGTAATGACCTGACGATCTGCCGATCATCGGCAAGCCGCGCAGCGGACCGTCAGGTGCATTGGCATGTTAGGTAACTTTTCCGAACTCCTCGACTTATAACTCTTTGGCACGATCTGAATGTCTGAAAAACACGCTACTACGGCATCGGCACCCTCAAGCTCCTCTTGTGCATGCGTTGTGGCAACGGCTATCACACGCATGCCAGCAGCGTGCGCGGCTTCGATTCCCGCCAGCGCGTCCTCAACCACAACGCACCACTCAGGCGCTGCATCTAACCGCTCTGCCGCAAGCAAGTACACCTCTGGGTCCGGCTTACCTTGCTTAACGTCATCGGCGGTGACGAGGACAGTCGGCATGGGCAACCCTGCATACCTCAGTCGGGTCATCGCGGTATCTCTCGTGCAGGACGTCGCCACAGCCCACGAGTCTCTAGGTAGCGAGTGCACGAGCCTCGCGGCTCCATCTATTCTCACGAGGCCATCCGTATCAAGAGCCTCACCCGCCTCGAAGCGAGCCGCTTCCACTTCAGCATCGAGGTGCGGTGCGACGAGACGGATGGTCTCGACTGTTCGCCTCCCATGCGCCACACGCATAATCTCTGCAGCGTCAAAGTTGTGTTGTATCGCCCACTGCCGCCAGTGCCGCTCGATGACCACCATAGAGTCAACAAGGACGCCGTCGAGATCGAATATCACGGCGTCGCACTGTAGTTGCTTCATATCTTTTCTATTTGTGATTCCTCACCCCTTTTTACCTGCTATGTCGTATCTGAAAGGTTACCCGGAAAGAACTGCGGCAAGTACTCACGGTTGGCTTCCAGCATATCGTCCAGCAGCGCCCGGGCCACGTCAAAGGACGGCACCAGCGGGTTGGCCAGCATGGCCATCAACGCCGCCCGGCGCGATCCAGTCACCCCGGCCTTCACCGTCCAGGACTCCCAGGCTTTAGCCGTCTGACACAGGGGCCGGATCGTCTCGGGCAATGGTCCCATGTGCAGAGGCGTAACGCCGTGAGCGCCCACCACGCACGGGACCTCGACCGAACCGTCGTCGGGCAGGTCCTCGATGGCCCCCTCGTTGCGCACGTCTACGATCTGTACGTCCTGCCGGTCCAGCACCAGCGAGAGAATCAAGCGGATGGCCGCTTCTGAGTAGAGGGCCCCGCCCCGCTTGCTGAGTTCCGGCGGCTTGGTGACCAGCGTGGGGTCGGCGTACTTGACCAGCAGGTCTCCCTCCACCTCAGCCACTACCTCGCCTCGTGTCTTTCCAGCCGCCCTGGCCTCTGCCACCTTCCGGTCGTGATAATAGTAGTATTGCAGGTACCAGGTGGGCAGTACACCCAGCGTGCGTACCAGTTCGGCGTCGAAAGGAAATTCGGGGATGCCCTGCTCGATACGGTCAATCAGATCTGCCGTCACGTCGTGCCCGCCGACGTAGACTCGGCGCACCCAGTTGACGTGGTTTAGACCAACCCACTCGAGAAAGACCGTATCATCGCGCACGCCGAAGAATTGAGCCACGGCCGCCACAAAGTTGATGGGATTGTTGCACAGCCCCACCACTTTAAGAGAAGTGTGCTTGAGCAACGTCTCAGTGATGATACCCGATGGATTGGTAAAGTTCACGTACCAGGCACCGGGCGCATACCGCTCTACGTCACGGGCGATGTCCAGCATGGCAGGAATGGTGCGCCAGGCCTTGAGCGTCCCGCCCGGGCCGGTCGTCTCCTGACCGATGACGCCGTGCTGGAGCGGGATTTTCTCATCCCGGATGCGTGCCGCCATCCCACCTACCCGAATCTGGGAGAGGACGAAATCGGTCCCCTCGACCGCTGCCGGCCGGTCCGTGGTCAGCGTGACTTTGGATTCAAGGGCGGCGTGCTCCACCATGCGCTTGACCAACCCCCCGACGACGCTCAGCCGTTCCTGGTTGATGTCATAGAGCACGATCTCGCCGACGCTCACCTCGTCCCGGTGCTGGATAAACCCATCCACGAACTCCGGGGTATAGGTACTGCCTCCGCCGATGACGGTAATCTTGTCAATAGTCGTCATTCGGTTCCTCCATCCGCGAGCGCGTCAAGTCGCCGATACAGTTCGATGAACTGCTCCGTGTTGTCAATTTCAGCCCAGGCCAGGAGAAGCAGGTCCATGGCGTGAACCAACAATATAGAAAACGGCACCTGCTGACCTTGTGCTTCCATACGGATGATTTTGGCCTCCATCTCGTGCGCTTTGACTTGCTCCTCATTAGCCTCAGCCAGCTTGGCTTCAGCCTCCTCGAAGTCACCACCAGCAGCCAGTTCCGCCGCCTCTTTGGCCAAACAACGGGCGTTGCCAGCGTGGAGAATCACGGTGAACAGGGTCTGCTCCCAGTCCAGTTCGTTAGTTTCCAAGATTGCGCCACTCCTTACTTTGGCACATCCGCTGCGCATCGAAAACTGACAAAGTCATTCTTTCGATAGGGGGTGTGCTTGCGTCGGGCGGCACAGCGCGCTTCATCCTTGAATTCATTCCAACTGCCGCCACGTAGGGGCATCAGTATCAACCCCGAGCCGTTGGCCGTCCACTGGTACACGTTGCCCGCCATATCGCCCACGCCATACGGACTGTCGCCCTCGGGGGAGTATTGGCCAACCGGCGTCGTGTCGCCGATGTCTCCTTCGCAGGTATTACACTTGTTCTTGTCGAACTCGTCGCCCCAGGGCCATTTCCGACCGTCAGTGCCGCGGGCGGCTTTCTCCCACTCGGCCTCGGTAGGAAGCCTTTTGCCAGCCCACTGGACGTACGCAGCAGCATCCTTCCACGTCACCTGCACTACAGGGTGATCGGCCTTGCCCTCAGGATAAGTGCCCGTGTTGTACCACGGAGGCGGGCGGGTATGGCCGGTCTCCTGGCAAAAACGGGCATACTCGGCGTTGGTCACCGGGTAGCGGTCAATGTAGAAGGCCTCGACAAAGACGGGTTTCTTCCCCTCGCCCATCAGAAACTCCCCTGCTGGGATGTAGACCATCTCCTTCCCGTCTTTGCCAGTGATCACCTTTGTTGGTTCCATTCTTTGTGTCTCCTCATAATTGTTGTTGTCTCTGTCGCTTGTCAGGGTTATGCATGTCGCATGGACGCCAACTCGTCATTCAGGCCTCGACTCTGACGGGTTAGCGAGGTGGCGGCAGTCGTTGAGAGCGATGATCTTCCCCTTGCCCTCGACCACCTCAAGCTCGGTCAGCCCGCAGGGCCTCCAGACATCATACTCAGGCCACTTTCTCGGGTCGCCCTCGACAAGCTGGGCCAAGTATGCGGCATGTACGCCAGAGTGCGTAACGACAACGACACTGTCCTGGGGATGAGCGGCCACGATTCCCCCCAAGGTTGCCATTACGCGCTGGAGGAAACCAGCACCATCTTCCGCTCCGAGAGCCTCCTGAATTTCTTCCCAGAACCGTGCTGCGTCTCCCCCGCTCTTGGCCCACTCCAAGGGGAACATCTCTACAACTTCCTGTTCGGTCAGGCCACCAGCCTTCCCCATACCTGCTTCCTTGAGGCCATCACGGACGATCGGAGTGAGGCCTAGCTCCCGGCTAATGGTCTCCGCCGTCTGCTGCGCTCGCTGGAGGGGGCTGGTATAGATAGCCGCGATACTCCCTCGTTCAGCCAGCCGTCGCGCCACTAGCGCAGCCTCCTGGAGGCCCTTCTTCGCCAAAGGGGAGCCGCTTCCATCCTCATCTATGCGTCCCTGTGCATTAGCCTCAGATGTGCCGTGTCGCACCAATACCAACCTGGTCATGCCTTCTTCCTCTTCGCCTTCTCCGGTGCCTTGCCCTCTACGGGCGGTATTCTGAGCAGCCAACGAAGGGCCAACCCTCCGATAGCGCCTTCGACGAGGATAGCGATCCCGTTGATCAGAACCTCCTGTTCTGCCAGCCCCAGTTGGATGAGTGGTAAGATCAGGTTGAAGGCCGCGTAGAGCAACATGGCCAGGGGCAGCAAACCGCGCCGTTCTGCCAGCGACCGGCCGACCAGATAGCCCAGGCCGCCGTTGACGACAAAGAGCACGGCCCGGTTCATGAGTTCGGCCAGCAACTTTAGCGAGAACAGCCCGATCGGCATGGCTGCCAAAGCAGCCAGTTCGGGAGTTGAAGTGTCACCAAATAACAGACGAAAACCGGCTCCAATGTGCGCGAAGCCGGTGAAGACCTGGGTCACTATTCCCACTCCCAGTCCCACGGCCAGCCCTGTTACCGGCAACACAGGCACCGGCGGTCTGCGCCAACGCAACAGCAGGTACTGGGCCCCCACAATCAACACGCCGCTGACCAGTGCACTGATCAGAGCGAGCAGTGCCCGTGCGGCGAGATGGTTACCAGGCTGCATGACCTGCCGTGCCAGGCTGGATAGGAACAGAGCGGGCAGAAGAGCGACGAGAAATGCCCCTGCTCCCCACCAGACAAAGCTCCGGTTGACCTCCGGCTGGCGACGCAGGAGCACAGGGAGCAACATAGCGGGCATGAAGATAAAAATGAATCCGTCTGCAGCGAGAAGCAGACCACGGACGATCAGCAATGTTCCTCCCACCTAATCTTCGGCGCTTGCCCTCGCCCGCTACTGCCCATGCTTTTCCCTATAGCTGGCCAGGATTTGCTGAAATAGCTTCTCGCCGTCCATCATGCCATAAGTGACAGGCTCAATGTCCTGTACGATGATACCACGCGGTTCGGCCATCTGCTTGATGGAGCGTCGCTTGAACCTCACCTGCGGCGCTACCAGGACGATGTCCACCGGGTGAGCATCAAAGTCGTAGATGCCCATCTGCTGAGCCGAGAGCGAGACCATCTCGAACTCCACGCCCGCTTCCTCTGCCGCCTTGATCGTGGCCGCCTCCAACAGGCTGGACGACATGCCCAGCGCGCAGACCATCACCACGCGAATCTTTTCTGCCATCTCTGTCTCCAGAAACTACTTGGGCACACCTTGCACGATTTGGTCAAACAGTCCATCCCCGTCCACCATGCCGTAGGTGACCGAGTCTATGACATCCACCACGATGCCCAGCGGCTCTGCAAACTGCTTGATGCTCTTCTGCTTGTAACGCACCTGTGGCCCGACCAACACCATATCCACCGGGTCGGCTGCGAAGTCGTAGATCCCAACCTGGGGAGCGGAAATAGCGTGGATGTCAAGTTCGTGTCCCCGCTTCCTGGCCGCCTCGATGGCCGCCGCTTCTAGAAGGCTGGAGGACATACCTGCCGCACAGACTAATAAGACCTTATACCTGGCCATTGCTACCCTCTCAATTCAGCGCTACCAGACTGCACATCAGGGCAGAGCCGCCCTCGGCGCCTGTGAACAGCGGCGCAGGCATCTTTGCCTGCATGCAGCCGGAACCTACAAACAATGTCGAGGGAGGGTGAACGTGGGTTCACCCTCCCTCAAGATCAGTTGCGAAGGGGTACTACTCCTTCTCCTTCTCCAGGACCTGGCGCTCCCAGGCACGGAACGCCGGATACCAGATGATCCCGGGGATCACAAACCCTGTAAGGAGCACCAGGATGACCGCCTTCCAGTCGTAGCCGTGCATTAGGAAGGTCAGGATCGGCGAAGGCAGCGTCCACGGCACAGCGACGTAGGCCGGTTGCACAAAGCCGATGGCGTGAGCGATCCAGGCAACGGTAACGCCGATGAAGGTGATGAGCATGAAGGGGATAGCCAGCACCGGGTTGTAGAAGACGGGGGTGCCGAAGGTGATGGGCTCGTTGATGTTGAAGATGCCAGGCCAGATGCCCAACCACCCTACTCGCCGCAGCCGTGCCGACTTGGAGCGCGTCAGGTAGAACGCCAGCGGCAGGGTCGCGCCGGAACCGCCGGCGATCCAGTAGTTGCGGAGAAGCTCAGTATAGATCCAAGGAGCAGCATTGCCCTGTGCCACGGCCGCGGCATTGTCGACCAGGTTGCTGGTCCAGATGGGGGTGAGGACGATGCCGATCGTCATGTCGCCGTGGATGCCCAACGTCCAGAGGAAAGCGTGGAACGTTTCGGCGAAGGCTGCTGCCACGTAGCTGGAGGCTGCCGGAATGATATAGGACAGCACTTTGACCACACCGCCTGCGAAGTCAATGCCCAATATGACCCGTATGAGCCACGCCAGGAGCAGGATGACGGCGCCGGGGATCAGGGCGACGAAGGAGTTGGCGATGGCAGGCGGCACGCCAGGAGGCATCGTGATGATGAGACCTCGCTGGACGAAAAGGTTGTAGATCTCCACCGCCAGAAGGCTGATGATGATGGCGGTGAAAAGGCCGCTGTTGTCGAAGTAGGTCCCGGGCAGGCCCTCCTCACCCCACATGCCCAGAATCGGGCTGGCGATGGTAATAAAGGCCAGCAGTGCCACTGCGGACGGCATCAGGGGCTCCAACCCTTTCCTCCGGGCCAGGCCGTAAGCTACGGCGATGGCGCCAAATACGGAGAGGAGCCCGTAGGTCATGCTGAAGGGAACGAAGAGCTTGCCCGCCAGATCAGGGTTGGCATCCAGGTAGTCCAGCCAACCCTGTATAGGGAACTGCAGTATCAAGAGGCTGAAGGCACCAACGATCAGCAAAGGCATCAGCGCGATCAAACCATCCCGGATAGAGGCCAAGTGAGGCTGGTCGAAGAATGGCGCCATAACCTCCATCCACTCGGTCAGCTTGTCGGCCCAACCCTTTTTCTCAGTAGTTCCAGTAGTCATTTTGGAATCCTCCTTTTGCATCATGTGTGTGACAAGTGAAGGCGACATCCAAATAGAACTTTCCCTGTATCTTTGCAGATCACCCCCTTTCTTCCCCTCGAGCTCTCTCGGAAAAGCATAGTAGCCCAACCGCGGCGGGCGTCGTTCGAGCCTCAAAGGGCCCTTGCGGTTGGCCTGTTACCCATCAAAAAACCTCCTGTTCGACTTTCCGAGAGATCTCTCCACCCATTCGGCGAGGTTACCACGAGGTTCTCACCAGCCTCTATCCTTCACAAAAACGGCAGTTACTTCTTCGCTCACGGAAGCTGCTTGACTGCAAAGTACTCCGTCGTCAAGTTCAGGACAAGCATAATGGCTCCCATGACGACGGCCCGACGCTCCAAAGGCGACGCCACCAGTCGAGGGACAAAGGGCACTACCCCTTCTATACGCTGCAGGATCGGTTCTATCAACAGATCAGCCGAATGTGCCACTCCGCCGCCCAAGATGATGACCTCTGGGTTGAGCGTGGCGCTGATGTTGGCAATAGCAAGACTTAGATAATCAACCGTCTCACTGACCACTTGTTGGGCCCAGGGTTCACCACTGCGCGCAGCAGCGAAGACATCCTCGGCACTCAACTCCTCTGGAATAGACATACCCTCTTGCATCATAAGCTGACGCGCACGCTTGACGACACCGGTAGCTGAGGCCAAGCTCTCCAACGCGCCAAAGTCGTCATAGCGCCGCCCCAGGAACTCGGTCCCGGGCAGCATGTAACAGACTTCTCCGGCAGCCTGGTTGTGGCCCCGATATAGGGCGCCGCCAATGATGATGCCAGCGCCAATCCCTGTGCCCACAGCGATGGTCACCAGATTCTGTACGCCGCGACCAGCACCGAATCCCAACTCGCCCAAGGCTGCCAGGTTAACGTCGTTCTCAACAAAGACGGGCACGTCGAAGCGATCGTCTAGGATCTCTTGGAGCGGCAGATCGCGCCACCCCAGGCTAGGTGCCCAGGTGACGATGCCCTCGGGAGTCAAGGTCACGCCAGGCGCACCAATGCCCATACCTCGGATCCGCTGTCCAGGCGGCCGTGGGGCGTCTAATAACGTCTCGATCATCTCAGACAACCGCTTCACGTAATCACTTGGGCCATCATCTTTTCTGTGAGCGATGTAGAGTTCGTGCTGTATGGTGCCCGACAGATCGGCCACTGTGCCGAACATCTTAGTCCCTCCCAAGTCCACGCCCACGACGGAGTAGGCCTTGCCGTTGAACTCTACAAGGGAGGGGGGACGACCTCCCGTGGATTGGCCATAGCCGTCACAGAATCGTACCAGGTCTTCCTCCATCAAGTCCCCCACGATACGCATCACCGTCGGCAGGCTCATGTCCAACTGTCGTGCGATCTGAGATCGCGCGATAGGACTATTCTCTTGAATGAATTGCAGTATGGCTGAGCGATTGATGCTGCGCATCAAGCTAGCAGTAGCACTTTTCTTCATTATCAGTAAACGTCCCCGATTCTTGGCTTACTTTCAAACAGTCTGTAAGTTAGTATACCACAGAATGAACTCTTTGTCAAGAGCCTTTTGTCTGGTGATTATCCATAAGTCCTTTGTTAAGTAAATCTGGTGCTGGAGTCGAGGCTTCGGCCAGTGTGAATGGTTCACAACCCGCCTAAAGGCTCGACTCCACCGGGCCTACAGCTTGACATTTGCGTTATGGGTAATCACCAGCCTTTTGTGCGTGCCCGCAGGGTCCTGTCAAAGTCCTGGATTGCCTGGCGATTGAAGCTCCATCAAGGTCGACGAGATCTTCCTTATGTGCCACTGTTAAGCAGACTCCCCACCAGATAGGGGGGGCGCTTTATCTCTCACCGCCAGATGTCATCCGTACTTGCCGCAATGGTACTTTAGTGTTAAAATACACCCCGTGGCTCGTGTCCACGGTTGAGGGACGCATCCCTGTCCCCTAGCCTGAGCGTGACCCTCTAACTCAATGCAGCAGAAAGGAGACAACCCTTGAAAATCACTATCATCGGAGCGGGTGGCGTGCGGACCCCACTGGTGCTCAAAAGCATCCTGGCGCGGCAGGAGCGGCTGGGCCTGACCGAACTGGCCCTGATGGACGTTGACGCCGAGCATCTGGAACTCATCCGCACTCTCAGCATCCCAGTGCTCGAAGCAGGCAAAGCAGCCTTCCGCACACTGTGGACAACGGATACCCGTGAAGCGATTCAAGATGCCGACTATGTCTTGACTACCTTCCGTGTGGGTGGCATCGCGTCACGCATCGTCGACGAGCAGGTGCCACTCCGCTACGGTGTTCTGGGCCAGGAGACGACCGGCCCAGGCGGGTTCGCGATGGCGTTGCGCACGATCCCGCCCATCCTGGAGTACGTAGAATGGGTGCGGGAACTGGCAGCCGACGCCTGGATCATCAACTTCACCAACCCGGCTGGCCTGATAACTGAGGCGATCATCAACCGGGCCGGCTTCAAGCGTACCATCGGCCTGTGCGACAACCCGCCGACGATGCATCGGGCTATCGCTAGTTTCCTCAATGCCCAACCGAATGAGGTGTTCCTGGAGTACTTCGGCCTCAACCACCTGGGTTGGGTGCGGGCGGTTCACTATCGGGGACAGGACATGCTGCCTACGCTCATCGCTGAAGTCAAGAAACTAGGAGAAATGCTTGACCTGCCCTTCGATCCGGGCTTTATCGAAGCGTTGGGGATGCTGCCCAACGAGTACCTGTATTTCTATTACCGTAACCGGGAGGCGGTGGCGCATATTCTCCAGGCAGGACAGAGCCGCGCCCAGCAGATCGCGCCGCTGCACCAGCGCTTGTTCGACGAGTTGCAGCGTATCCACCAGGCGGGGGGCAGCGTGGCCGAGATGGAGGCCGCCTACCGCGAATACCTCCACGGGCGACATGCGACCTACATGAGCATAGAGACTGGCTCGAAGGTCCACGAGGAGCTTGCCGAAGCAGAGTTGGGCGAGGCAGCGGAGGGGTATGCTGGCGTGGCCCTGGAGGTGATCGGCTGCTTAAGCGGTGGAGAAACGCGTGTACTGGTACTTGACGTGCCTAACCGGGGCGCAA
Organism: Anaerolineae bacterium; assembly: GCA_041862415.1. Lineage (GTDB taxonomy): Bacteria > Chloroflexota > Anaerolineae > E26-bin7 > E26-bin7 > E26-bin7. Next base: position 10,284 of record JBGVTF010000058.1, read on the forward strand.
TTGTTGGCATGGAGGAACAGGACATCGTCGAAGTGCCCTGCTACCTGGCACGCGGGCTCGTCCGGCCCGTCGCTATCGGCAGTATCCCCGACCACGCGCTGGGGCTGATGAAGCGGGTCAGGGAATACGAGCGGCTGGCGGTCGAGGCGGCAGTGATGGGGTCATATACCACAGCACTTAAGGCACTGGCACTGCATCCTCTGGTGCCCAGTTACGGTGTGGCTAGGCAGATTCTCGACGACTACATCGAGCAGCACGGCGACCTGCTTCCCAGGTTATCTTGAATAGGAGCCTGTCCTCCTCTATCCGTCGCCCAATTTGGAACAATCACGCCGTAATTCGAAATCCGCGCAAAAATGTGCTCTGACCAGATAGTCATCGGCCCGCGAGATCGTCCGCCGGGCCGATGAAAGGTAGCACATCGCTAGTGAAGATTACGGGCCATCGCGGAGGTTGATTTCAATCGTCGGTAAGCACCCTTTAGTTTACATAACTAGAAGAAATTAGTTGACCTGCTCTCGGTGGAGATGTAGGCACTGGCTTTCATTAGGAAGGTGCCGGTGATGTGGAATGTGGGCTGTGGTGGCTGCTGTGATACAGATAATAGGGCAGGGGAGGACCAACGCTATCGCCAGCCAATTGGGCGCATAGACTGGCAACGTTGAAGGCACTTGACAATCTGGGAGGGTTGCGATAAAATTTGAGTGTGCCCCTGTAGCTCAAAGGACAGAGCAACTGCCTTCTAAGCAGTAGGTTGTAGGTTCGAGTCCTGCCAGGGGCGTCAGTTGTAAGCAGGGGGGGATTATTGGGGGCCCTCCCTGTGTTATTTCGCGTAGTCATGGACTACCCACACAGCCACCTACAATAACATCACCTGAAAACTCACATAGACTATGCGAATTCGCCGCATGGGAGAAGGAAGGGAGAAGTTGCTTGGCTATGCTTTTGAACACAAAGTGAGGCCGGGATGAGCCACGAGGTAGGGGACCCAACCTATGAGGTCGTCGGCCCGTTGGAACGGTTCGACGAGCGGGACAATGTCTTTGCCCGGGAACGGCTGACCCCAGGCAGTCCGGAGGAACGGGCTTATCACGCACTACACCCGGAACTGGTGGAGGTGGATCGCCGCTTGGCGGCTTTCATCGAGGGCAAGGCCGGCGCCCAGCCTCGAAAGGAGGATTGGATGGGTGCGGCCTTCTACAGCGCCACCTTTGGCCCCATCGCTGCTCTGGCCCAGCCAGACGTGGTGGATGGGCTGGTCAGCCCGCAGAAAGTGGAGGCCGACCCGGCCGAGATGACCCGGCGGGTCAAAAGGCTGACCCGATACCTGGGCGCCGATTTGGTTCGTATCGGGCCTCTTAACCCGGCCTGGGTTTACTCCCACCGGGGGTGTCGCCCTTTCTTCGAGGGCTATCGGGCCAACCCGCCTCTTTTCGACGGCATCCCCGACGGTTATCGCGATCTGAAGTGGGGCGACCCTATCGATATCCCTCACCGATACGCCATCAGCATGGCCTTTGCCCAGGATGACCGCCTGATGCGCACCACTCCTTCGCCGGTGTCGGACCTGGAGGTAGGGCAGGTGTATGCCCGGAGCGCCCTGACCTCGGTCCAACTGGCCCGCTACATCCGTGCTCTGGGCTATCCAGCCCGCGCCCACCATCTGCGCAACTATGGCGTGTTGGTGGTGCCGGTAGCAGTGGATGCCGGCCTGGGGGAGTTGGCCCGCAGTGGCTATCTGATCACCAAGGAATTGGGGCTCAACTTCCGGCTGGCCTGCGTCACCACTGACCTGCCGATGGCCCTGGATAGGCCGGTGGATCTGGGCGTGCAGGACTTTTGTCAGAAATGTCTCAAGTGTGCTGAGACCTGCCCTCCGAGAGCGATTCCCAGGGGAGAGAAGGTGGTGGTGCGCGGAGTGGGGAAGTGGAAACTGGACGAGGTCAAGTGTCTGCTGTACTGGGGGCACGTGGGCTCGGCCTGTGGCATCTGCCAGGTGGTCTGTCCGTGGAGCAAGCCCCGCACGCCGTTCCACCATTTCGTGGCCCAGATTGCCACCCGCGTTCCAGTCGCCCGGCGATTCCTGGTCTGGGCGGACGACCTCGTCTACGGGGCCAAGTTCGAGCCTAAGTCGATTCCCGAGTGGGTGAAATAGCTCTCGATATCCCGGTCGAGGCTGACGAAGCCAGCGGACAAATTGTCGGCGGTACCCTAAGCGGGAACCCTACATAGAAACAGAACGCCTGTGGTTGGGCAGTACTGGCAATCTCTATCTTGACGTAGTGCTCATGGACGCAGGCCAACTCCGCGTTGTCATGCCTTGGGAGCCCAGTTATGATCCCGACAGATTGAAGTTTGAGCCTGTAGAACAGGTTTCTGGCGGAGGGACAGAGTAAGACAGTCCCAGGTAACACAGCAAACCGATGAGGCCGCAGACGACCCCGACCAACACCTGCCCAAGGGACCGCTGAGGGGAGAGGAGCCCAAGCCAGTCCCTGAACGAAGTGCACAAAACCGCCCTCACCAGGACGCCACTGGTCAGCGACACCCTGCCAAAGCGCTAGCAGTGGTATTTTTTATTAACAGCCAAAGAGAATAATATAGTAAATAATGTTAAATGTCTAGGCAACATTTGACATAAGTACAGCACTTGATCTGCCTTGCTTTTCTCACATTGCATTGGCCTTGAGGGGCCAGCACAGAGAGCGAATTCGCATAGTCTGTCCAAAAGAAGGGGAGGTAAGACAAAGGAGAAGAACTTCTCTGGGGAACAGATGAACAGATCAAGTAAGGGATAAGCAAACAAATCATTAGCAAGGACTCTTTCACACACAGATACTGAAAAAACGCAGCGATCCAGCAGAATCAAACTTGTCCAGATTATACCTGCAGGTAATCTCGGCCTGATGCTGAGAGAAACGACCTGAGCAAGTCGGAGCATTGCTATTTACGGTAAATACCTGGCTGGGGAACGGTGTTTTGGGCCTCCATTCAACTTCCGACTATATATATTATGGTAAGTACTATGGCCTGTTTCGCATAGTAAGGAAGAGGAAAGGAAAAAGAGAGCGCAAGCACTCGACCGTCCCTGAACTGCGATGAACGCTGGGCATGTAACGGACGCACCCGCGCAAAGCGCGCCCAGTCAACAGAACAACAGCGGATTGAACGGATGCTGACCCATCCGGTTTCTCCTGTTTGATCTTGGCCTTAATCCGTTCTATCCGCTCCCTGGATCCGTTGACAGCCGTCGGCCAGCAACGAAGCTGCCTGCTCACCTTGACGCCCAACTCATTTTAGCCAGATCCGTTTCACCTGCCCTGTGCATGTGATGATATTAAGTAATGTGCAAAGTTAAGATAATTACCGACAAATCTCTATCTGTAGTTCTTTCGAGAGCTTTTCCCTCCCCCACCATCTCATCACTATCGGCCCAAACAAGGGGATACCGAACACCCAGGGCACAGTCAGTATGTGCATGATGGTCCAGTAGTTCCAATATGGGCTCAATGGGCCCAATTTACCCCAGGGCAGGTCCCTGAGCCACCAGCGCCAAACGACAAAGTAATTGACAACGGAGAGCTCGGCGGTGAGGCCAAAGAGCAGGGTGCGCCATAAGGTGGCCGGGGTGAGATAAAGCGCCGCCAGCGGTACCAGCCAGGTGGGATACCATATCCGGAAGGTGCGACCCAACATCAACTGGCTGAAGTAAGCCAAGAACCCAGCAGTGACCAGGTTGAGTTTGTTGCGCCAGAGTTGCACCAGTAGCCAGGCGTAAAAAATGAGAAAGATATAGCGACCTGTGGTGCGGGGCAGCGTTTCAGCCACACTACGGGGAATGATCTCGCGCAGCACCATGCGCAGGCCAGAGGCTATGGCAAAGCCACGCCGGGTGGTCAGCGTAGCCGACACACCCTGAAGCGCTTCTGAGATCGGGCCAAGCAGGGAGTATATCAGGTAGGCCGTCACCAGACCGATCAGCGCCGCTCCTAGCCCCTTCATGATGCGCTCTCGCCAGGTAGGTTCGTTCCTTAGAAGAAGTATCCCGAAGAGCGGGATCATCAGCACGGCGGTGGCTTTGGCCAGGGCGGCCAGAGTCAAGGCCAGCGCCGTCGCCCACCACAATTTGCGCCGCCAGAGGACTATTCCTAACACTATCAGTGCCATAAAGACCATATCATTGTGGCCGTTGCCAGGCACCTGCATCAAAATGAGCGGGTTCCAGGCAAAAAAGGCGAGGGCGGTGAGCGAGTCGAAGGGTCGAAGGGTCGAAAGGTCTTCTTCAGGAGTGGCAAACCAACCGATGAGGATGGCGCAAATTAAATAGGAAAGCAGAACTACGACCTTAAGGCTGATAGCGCCAGGGACCATATCCGTGGCGCCGAGGCGGAGGGGGACCTGAACCACAATCTCCCAAAGCGGTCCGTAGCCAGACACCCAGTCGCCAAACTCCCCGGCAAAGGCAATGTAGGGATCATGCGGGAAGTCATTGGGAGACGATAGCATCGGGCTTGCGCCGTAAACAGCCCAGATACGCCCCCGCAACACGTAGCGAAAAAGATCGTTGGCCGTGATGGGGTAGAGCCAGACCAGGGTGAAGCCAAAAAGCAGGCCAAAGGCCAGAACGACTATCTTGAGGGACAAGGTGCCATCGTTCGTGAACCGTGAAACATTTTGTACCAGTTGCATGGCCTGCCAGAAAAGATAATAGAGCAGCAGGACGCCCATGATGTAGATTGGCGCGAGCCAGCGGTGGCCCCGCATCAGAATTTCCAGGTCGGCGGCTGGACCACCTGGCTGGGTGTTGGTGATGAGGGGGAAGGCTGCAACGTAGACCACGTAAATGATT
>JBGVTF010000059.1:0-4329 GCA_041862415.1 Anaerolineae bacterium
CGGGGATGAAAAGTCCCATCTCGGGCGAGGCCAGGACGATGTCGGTGGGTTGGGCGTTCTCCTGCAGCCAGGTCATGGCCTCTGCCTCGTCTCGATACAGGTACAGACGCGAGTCCTGTTGGGCCGCGCCAGCCATCGAGGCCATGAGAACGAAGAGGTTGGAGGGCATGGTCAGAACAATGATTGCTCCCAGAATCACGATCCTCCTGGCGAGTGCGAACCTGGGCAGGACGTAGCGAGACAGAGCCATGGCCGCCAGGACGCACAGGGGGATGTGTAACCCCGTTACCAGGCGTCGTTGCAGGCTAAAGGGCGCGTAGAGTAGTAGGCAGTTGACCATGACCCAGGCCAGCAGGAAGAAGTCGCCCCTGCTCCGGCGTCTGATGGCCAGGGCGGCTCCTGCCGCTGCCAGGGGCAAGACAAAGCCGTAGGCGATGGCGTATTCCCACGGTGGAGGCGAAAGCGTAACGTTCTGCTCGGACCAGGCCCGCAGGACAGGATTAAAGGTGTAGACGTAATAGTCATAGGCGATGATGGGCGCGGTCACGGCTCCGGCCACGATGCCCCTCAGGATTTCAGGCCAGGGCAGGTGTCTCTCTTTGAGAAGGCGCAGGATGAAGTAGCCGCCCAGCACGCTGTAGACCGTTATGACGCAGAAGGGCTGGACGACGCCCAGCAGCAGAGAAGAGAGAGCAGCCAGGATAGAGTCTCTCCCCACTGATGGTTGACCGTCCTCGCTCTCAGCCTGTAGGGGAACTAGCACGAAAGCGAAGGTCAGTAGCATCAGGGCCATGGCCAGGGGAAAGTGCGGGTTGGCAAAGATGGAGTAGAAGGTGATGGCCTCCGGGACCCAAAGGTCCGGGGCAAAGACACTGAATGGGACGGCCAGCCAACCCAGACCGGTGGAGAGGCCGATGAGCAGGAAAGCGGCACGACGTGATCTCCTGTCCAGGCTGAAAAGGGAGACAAAACAGTAAGCGACGAAAAGCAATACGAGGCTGTTAACAATTCGGGCCAGGTGATAGGTCAGGATCAACGGCAGGCCGAGAGAGGCCGAGAGTCGCCCCAGGAACAGGTAATAGGTGAAAATGAAGGCCCCATCGTGATCTTCGGAAGTGTAGGGCAGGTGGAATAGCCACTTTCCTTGCGCCCCCTGGCGCATCTTGGCCAGGTAGGAGTTGCCGTCCATAGGATTGGAGATAAGTCCTGTGAACTGCATGTCGTCTGGGGCAACAAGATAGGCGCAAAGGTAGGGCAGGCAGCTTAGCCCCACGATGAGTATGGACCACAGGAGGACCCAGCCGATTTCTTTCCCGGAGATGACTGTAGACATGGCGCCTTTCAACCTTACGTCAATCTCAATACCATTGTATCCTCAAATTGCCTTTTTGACAAGAGGAGGTTCAGGGTAGATTTAGGGCAGGGCGAGCTTGGTTGCGAGGTAGCAGAACGGTTCGGCTGGACTCACCGGAGCTTTGTTCTGCGCTAGGCGGGCGCGAAACAGGGTTCGCTACTTTAGAGGAAAATTCGGTCCCCAACCGGGCTCAGCCGCAGGCGAAACCTTGACGGATAGAGCCAGACGTGGTATATTATGTTATGCTCACAGCATGGGCCGGGTACCAGGGCCAGGGATTGAAAGGGACGACGTAGACCGTTTCGATCCTCCGAACTTTCGACGGAGTACGTGGAGTGCAGCCTGCTGCAAAGCGGGAACCAATTTTGATCACTCCCTCGACGGAGAGGGTGGGGAGGACGGACATCAGAGATGCGCATCGGTATTGACGCCCGATTGGTCTACTACCGGCAGGCGGGGATTGGGCAATACATCCTGCGCCTGGTCGAGGCACTGGCCGAGATGGACCAGGAAAACGAGTTTATCCTGCTGCAAAGCCGCAAGCACAAGCAGGCCATCATTGACCAACCGAATTTCAAAAGAGTGCCGCTCTGGACACCCAGCCATCACCGTCTGGAGCAATGGACGCTGCCCCTGGAGATTTCGCTGCGGGGTCTGGATGTGTTGCATAGCCCCGATTTCATCCCACCTTTTCGCCGCAACTGCAAATCGGTCATCACCGTCCACGACCTGGCTTTCCTCTTCTACCCCAGCATCCTGACCACGGAGAGCGCCCGCTATTACGGCCAGATTGACCAGGCGGTGCAGGACACTGACCACATCATCGCCGTTTCCAAAAGCACCAAGCGAGACATTATCCATCATTTAGGAGTTCCAGATGACAAAGTGACCGTCATCTACGAGGCGGCCCGGCCGATCTATCGTCCGCTCGACGATGAGCGGCTCTTGCGCCAGGTGAGAGAGAAATACCACCTCCCTGACGATTTCATCCTGTTTGTCAGCACCATCGAGCCCCGCAAGAACGTGCCTACTCTGCTCCGTGCTTATCGCCAGTTGCTGGACGGCTACAAGCGGTCAGAGGCTCTGGTGTTGGCCGGCGAGCGGGGTTGGCTCTTCAATGAGGTCTTTGCTGTGGTCCAGGAACTGGGCCTGGAGAGCAGCACCCTGTTCCTGGGCCGTGTGCCGGTCGAGGACCTGCTCTATCTGTACAACGCCGCCAGACTCTTGGTCCATCCCGCTGTTTACGAGGGCTTTGGCCTGCCCCCTCTGGAGGCCATGGCCTGCGGCACGCCGGTCGTCGTCTCGAACGTGTCTTCTCTGCCAGAGGTGGTGGGAGATGCGGCCCTCTTGGTTGGCCCAGAAAACGTCTCCGAGTTGACGGTGGCCATCTGGCGGCTCCTGACGGATGAGGACCTGAGAGCCGACATGAGGGAGAAGGGCCTCAAGCGAGCGGCCCGCTTCTCCTGGGACAAGGCAGCGCGGGAGACGCTGGCTCTCTACCTGAACGTCGGTGGGGGGCAGTGACAGAAGGTATTGGGCAAGAGTCGCACTTGTATTTGTCACCCTGAGCCCTTCGGCTGCGCTCAGGATAAACTCCGCGAAGGGTCTCGTTCTTCGCATGGCAAGGCCGCTGTTTGCCAGGAACGAGATGCTTCCCTTCGGCTTTGCTCAGGGCAGGCTTGCTCCGCTTCTCAGAATGGCATCCTCGATGCAGTAAAAGGACAACGAGGGCGATCAGTGGCGATGAACCATCGTGGGAAAAAGATCCTCTTTTTGACATCCCAGCTCCCTTATCCCCCTCACCAGGGAGGGGCCATCAGAACCTACAACATGATCGTCAACCTGGCTGCGCGCCACGGGGTTCACCTCCTGTCTTTCGTCAATTCCCCCGGCGACCTGGAGAGAGCGGGCCCTCTGCGCCAGTACTGTCGGACCATCGAGGTGGTTCCCGTCCCCCGGCGATCCAGTCTGAAGCGTCTGCTGACCACCCTTTTCTCCCCGCTACCCGACATGGCTCTGCGCCTGCCCTCGGCCGAGTTCCGCCGCAAGCTGGCGGCCCGCTTGGAGGGCGAACGCTTCGACGTGGTGCAGGTCGAAAGCATCGAGATGGCCCCCTACGCCATGGGCAATGCAGGATGGGAGGCGGACGACAGGCCCTTCGACTCCGCTCAGGGCAGGCCCTTGTGGGTTTTCGATGATTACAATGCCGAGTACGTCTTGCAGCAGCGGGCCTTCGAGACCGACGTCCGTCACCCGCGCCGTTGGATCGGTGCCCTTTACTCCTTCATCCAATGGCAAAAGCTCCGCCGTTACGAGGCAGCGGTTTGCCAGCGAGTGGACCGGGTGGTGGCTGTATCCGAGGCAGACAAGGAAATCCTCCAGAAGCTAGGGCCAGGAGTGAAGGTGACGGTCATCCCCAACGGCGTGGATACCAGGGCCTACGATCCTGGGCAGAGCTACCCCCTGGTTCTTGAACCTCACTCCATCGTGTTCACCGGCAAGATGGACTTTCGCCCCAACATTGACGCTGTCCTCTGGTTCTGTCACCAGGTTCTGCCTCTGATCAAAACCCAGGTGCCTGACGTCCACTTCTACATCGTCGGTCAGAAGCCTCCCCAACGCCTCCGGCCCCTGGCGGAAGACCCGGCCGTGACCCTGACCGGCTACGTGGACGATGTGCGGCCCTACATCGCCGGGGCCGGGGTCTACGCGGTGCCTTTGCGCATCGGGGGCGGCACCCGCCTCAAGATCATGGAGGCCATGGCTCTGGGCAAGGCCATCGTCTCCACCTCCCTGGGCTGTGAAGGGTACCCTGTGCCCTCGGGCCAGGAACTGGTCATCGCCGACACACCCCAGGATTTCGCCCGATGTGTGGTGGGGTTGCTGGCTGACGCCCAGCGTCGGGAGGAGCTAGGGCGCGCTGGCCGCCGTTTCGTGGAGGAGCGTTACGATTGGCGGGCTATCGTGCCCAGGCT
>JBGVTF010000060.1:0-4159 GCA_041862415.1 Anaerolineae bacterium
CGGCGGGCCGTCTCCACCAAAACGGTGTAGCTCATGGCCACCACCGAGGCCACGCCCTCGTCCAGCAGCTTGGCCGCCACGGAGGCGGTGGGGTCCTCCTCGGCCTGGGCCGACTGGCAGGCGTTCAGAAAGACCAGGGGAATGCGCCGCTCGCAGATGACGGCCGCCATCTCCTTGGCGTCAATCGTCTGGTGGCGGCGCTCGGTCAGCCTGTCCACGTCACGCGGGTCCTCAAAGCACAGGCCGCCCAGGCCGATGCGCTTGTCGAACACGCCGTGCCCATCAAAATGCACCACGTGGAACGGCTCGCCCCGCTCCTCGGCTTCCTGCAAGGCCGCTTGCAAGGCCGGGAATGTCGGCGGGGACAGGACGGTCAAATCGGCCAACTCGCCCAGCTCCCCGATGGCCTCGACCATGGGTTGGGCGATCACGCGGTGGTCAATGTAACGTGTGCCCTCATCTTCCGGGCGGGGACTGACCAGCAGCACGCGGATGGGCGGCTCGGCCATGAGGCGGGGGAAATAGCGCTGGCTGGGCAGGCGGCGGCGCACCAGCACCGGCCTGGCCCCGTGGAAGAGATAGCTGCGCCCGTCGTGGAGCAGTTCCCACGGCAGTCCCAGCAGCAAGGTGGCTGCTTCACCTGAATGAACCTAATCCCATTTGTATCATTCACTGTTCCCACGGCAGTCCCAGCAGCAAGGTGGCTGCTTCCCCCGCCTCGGCTTGCTGCTCCTCTGGACTGCCCTCCAAGAGGCGGGCGTCAACAAAGATGCTGAAACGGCGCTCAACCCCCTTGGGCAGCGTCTCCCAGGGGCGCAGGGCTTCCTGGACGCTCCGTTTCTCGGCCACGGCCTGGTAGAGCAACTGCCCCCAGGCGGGCAGCGACGCTTCCACCTTGGCCGCCCGTTCCTCGTACACCTGGCCGATGGGCCACAGGCAATACTTTTCCAGGTACCAACGCAGGTCTTCGGCCTCAATGGGACCCAGCGGGGCCTTGAAGAGGAAGCGGTCGCTCTCCACGTCCCGCTCTGAGCGGTCGGCCGGGCAGCAGATCAGTTGGGCCTCGGCCGCGGCGCGACGGGTGCCCGCTTCTTCGACGATGTGGGGGTTGGTCAACCGGAGCAGCAGTTCGGCCACCGGACGGGCGGTGACAGCCTCGTGGGGTTGGAAATCGGTGGGCAGGCGTTCACCCAGGGCGGCCAGCAGGTCGGTCATGGCCGCTTCCAGGCCGCCTGGCCCCTCTTGGATGCTCACCGCCAGGGGGACGGCTTTGCGGGGGAAGAAGGAGCGCAGGGCGGCAGGCCTTATCCCCGGCAGCAACAGGGGAATGACGGGGAACTGATCAACGCCCCGTTTCCTCTGCACGCGGCGGGCATAGTCCACCTCGTCATGGACCCACTCGCAATTGAGGCTGTCTTGGCTGACCACGACCAGCACCGCGCCTGCTTCGCTGATGGCCTCCTCGATTTCCGGCGCGAGTTGGTCGCCGCCGCGCAAATTGCGGGAATCAACCCAGACCGTCAGGCCCCGTAGCTCCAGGGCCTGGCGCAACTCGGCTACAAAGGCATCATCTTTGGTAGCGTGGGAGATGAAGATATGGTTGGCCATACGATACCTCCGGTCGGCCCAGAGCGTGCTCAGAAGACACGGCTTTTGCTTACCTACCAAATCACGGAAACGACACCTGAACACGGAACACTGTGCAGTGCTCTGACTGTATCCTGGTCAAGGGGAACAACGGCATAGCTGCTCGCAATGGTGTCGAGTGCGGTCAGCGGAGTCCCTCGTGCGAGCCAAGGCGAGCATGGCTACAAGGCGGGAGTTTGCGGCCGTTTATCCTACCATGCTGCCGTCTTCAGGCCCTCGACTTCACTAAAGTGCGTGTCACGGGTGACCAATGTCAAGCCATGCTGAAATGCAATCGCCGCGATCCAGATGTCATTTTCGGGTATCGGACGGCCTTTTACCCGTAGCATATCTTTAATTTCCCCGTATCGGCGGGCGGTCTCGGTATCACATCCCAAAACGACGTTGCTGACCGCAAATTCATCAATGCGTGCCAGGTTTTCCCTTGCCCGTCCTGATTTCCGTGCCCCGAAATACAGCTCTCCAATCGCAATAGCGGGAACAAAAACTTCGGCCTTTGCGAGATTGTCTTTGACGGCCGTATCGCTTGCGAAAAGGGCGATGATGATGTTGGTATCCAGCAGGCATCTACCACTCATTTGCATCAACCCGCTCGCAGCCCTCTTCAATCGCCTGGCGCATAAGTTGTAGGTCGTCGGCCGGTATCGCTCCGGCAAAGCGTAACAGTTGTTGGCCGGGGACACCATGCGGGATAGAGGTGGCGAGCGCGCGTGTGAACTCTAGCACCCGCCACTGCAATTCGTATGGCAAGACTTTTAGCTGTTCAACTACCTTTTCCACGATAAAAGTGTCCATTTTGCCCTCCCACTTTCTCGCTCGCAACTCGAGAGTGCAGCGAAATGGCTGGGAGCACCTGCCTTCACGCTTTCCGAATTAGCCCATATTTCACGGCGCACTTCGGCGATGTCCTCACAAGCGATCGTAACACCCTCCCACAAGCCGCCCAAGGCCACCGGCTTGTAAGGGGTTTGCTGAGGCGGATGCTGGTCTAGATGGTATGGCAAAGTCGCCTCCATCGTGCCGGCGTGCACATCCACGCTGCCGTGGCATGATGGCTTGCCTCAATTATACACTAACTGTGACCCTCGCACAAACAGAAGCCTTTCGACAAGACTGTGAGCTCTGTCAAGCCATCAGCGGTCCACCACCTCATCATTTTGGCCAAAGATTGACCAACTGCCTGTATTGAGCGGGGGTCAAGATGAACTGCGCGAATAGCTCTTGTTCATCGTCCCACACGTCAGGCATATTTTCCAAGGACAGTTCCAGATTTTCTCGAGCTGGCGCTGGCTGATCCAGCATCAGGTAGATCAGGGCAAGGTAGAAGGGAGGAAAACCATCGGCTGGATACATTTGGACCGCTTTTTGGAAAAGGGGCAGGGCTTCCTGTGGCTGTCGCAAGCCGAGGTAAGCCTTTCCCCTATATACCTCATCGTCAATATCTCCGGCCACCACGCTACGGCACATTTCTCGTGCCTTATCCTTGAACCCCAGCCGGAGATAGCTCATGACGAGTTCGTGGGCTATGAGTCCCGATTGGGGAGACTCTTCCCACAAATTCTCAAATTCCTGGCAGGCTCGACTGTAGCGTCTTTCAAAATTGTACGTATCGGCTATGTCTACACGGGTATCCATCTGTCGCTCTGGGTTATCTTGCTCCAGCAGACGCATACGCTTCAAGTAGATACGCCGCGCGTCCTCGTAGCGCTTCGCCTGGCAGTAGGCAGCGGCCAACTCACTGTAGACGCGGAACTCTTGAACCTCTTCTGTATGATCCGCCTTCTCATAAGGGGCCAGGGCCTTGTGGACCGCTCCGTATTCGATATAGAGATGGGTCAACTTGTTGTACAGAATCAGGTCCCCCACTTGCTCTTGCTGGCCCAGGCGAATGAGGCTTTCCACCCCTTCAGAGACTCTGCCTCGCCGGATTAACTGTAGGGCTTTGCGATATTCCCTGGCTATCTCTGGAGAAGCGAACTCTTCCAATAGCTCTAAAGCGGCTTTGTCTTGTCTGCTCAGCGCTGGCCGTCTCTTAAATCGTTTGGGTTTCTTACCTCTCCGGACCTTCTTGCGCATGTCCTCCTCCCTGACTTTTATGCTACTTTTTTGACCTAAACGTTGTGAAGCAAAATCTTCGCCGCCAGGTTGGTTTGTTCCTTGCTCAGCCACTGCCGCACGCGGGGCATGACCACCGCCAGCTCACGGCTGCCCGTCTCCTTCATGGCCCGCTCGATGTAGGGGCGCACCGTCTCCAGCCTCAGCTTCCACTGCCAGAGCTTCTCAGCCTTGTGGACGTGCCGGTCCACAGCCACCTCGACATAGTCCTCCATCAGTTCGGCCTTCAGTTGCACCCAGACCTCGTCCCACTCCGATTCAGCGAAACCATCGTCGTAGACGCGGCAGATGGCCTTGAAGAGGATGTCGCGCGGTATCTCGGCCTGCTCGGCGGCCATGACCGACATGTGGGCCTCTTCCAGGGTCTTGGCTTTGCACTTGACCAACTGCAAGGTAT
>JBGVTF010000061.1:0-2509 GCA_041862415.1 Anaerolineae bacterium
GCAGGATGCGGCGGAGGCCTGGTTACGCAGCAACCCTTACGCCGCCGACGATTTCCTGGCCCTTGACCTGGACGAGGGGAAGCGGGATTGGGTACGCCGGGACCAGTGGCCCCGCCTGGTGAGTGACATCGCCCTCAGCTTCATCAGACAGGCCAAGGACCTGCAGATCACGCCCGCCGAGCTTCGCCACAGCCTGGACAGGTTCCCGGAGCCGCTTCCCCTGGTAGAGATGGGCTGGGCCATCTACAATGACTATCAGCGCGCCCTGGCCTACCGTGGCGCGGTGGACTTTGACGACCTCATCCGCCTGGCGCTGCGGGCTCTGAAGCTGGACGAGGAGTACCTGGAGCGGCTGCGCTATCGCTGGCCTTTTGTCCTGGAGGACGAGGCGCAGGACAGCAGCCGCCTGCAGGAGAGGATCCTGAGGCTTCTGGTCGGGCCGGACCCTTCGACAAGCTCAGGGCAAGGCGGCAACTGGGTGCGCGTCGGCGACCCCAACCAGGCCATCTACGAGACCTTTACCACGGCCAGTCCCCTATTCCTGCACGACTTCCTGAAGGAAGTGGACGTAGAGCCTCGTGAGTTGCCCAATTCTGGCCGTTCGACCCAGGGCATCATCAACCTGGCCAACTATCTGATTGACTGGGCACAGCATGATCATCCGGTGGAGGCGGTCCGAGACGCCCTGTTGCCGCCGCACATCGAACCTACCCCAGCCGGTGACCCGCAGCCCAATCCGCCCGATGACCCCAGCCAGGTGCGCCTCATTGCCCGAAAGTTCACCCCCAGAGAAGAGGTCCAGGCTGTGGCCGACTCTTTGGCCAGTTGGCTGCCGGAGCACCAGAACGAGACCGTGGCGGTGTTGGTGCCACGTAACGACCGTGGCTTTGCGGTGGTCAACGAGTTGAAGAAGCGAGGCCTGGAGTACGTAGAGCTTTTGCGCAGCACGCGGTCCACCCGCGAGGCGGCGGGGGCCCTGGGCAACATCGTCGGCTACCTGGCCGACCCCACCTCAGCGGTCAAACTGGCCACGGTCTACAAGGTGTGGAGGCGCCAGGATCGTGAGGATACGGATGCCAAGGCGCGTCTTGAGAATATCGTCAAGGCGCTGCGCAAATGTCGCCAGGTCGAGGATTTCCTGTGGCCGCGGGTGGACCGGGATTGGCTGGACGATCTGGAGTTGGCCGCACAAACCCAACCGCTCCAGCCGGATTTGCAGTCCCAACCGCTCCCGCCGGATTTGCAATCCCAACCGCTCCAGCCGGATTTGCAATCCGGCGAGTACCAGCAGTTGATCGAATTCCGTGAATTGGTCCGGCGCTGGCAGGGGGCGACCCTGCTGCCCATTGACCAACTCATCCTCACCCTGGCCCAGGACCTGTTCCACGAGCCGGCCGACCTGGCCGTGGCCCACAAGCTGGCCGTGGTCCTGCGACGGGCGAGCGAGACCCACCCCGACTGGCGGTTGCCGGAACTCACCCAGGAACTGGCGGTAGTAGCCCGAAACGAACGGCGTTTTCTGGGCTTCAGCGACGACGACACCGGCTTTGAACCCGAACGGCATAGGGGCAAGGTAGTGGTGGCCACCATCCACAAGGCCAAGGGGCTGGAGTGGGACCGGGTCTACCTGATGTCGGTCAATAACTATGACTTCCCCTCGGCCCTGCCCCACGACCGGTTCATCTCGGAGAAGTGGTTCGTGCGCGACCACCTGAACCTGGAAGCCGAGACCCTGGCCCAACTGGAAGCCCTCTTCCCCGAGGATGCGGCGGCCTCATACGAACAAGGCGAGGCGACCCAGGCAGCCCGGCTGGACTATGCCGCCGAGCGGCTGCGCCTGTTGTACGTAGGCATCACCCGCGCCAAAAAAGAACTGATCATCACCTGGAACAGCGGCCGGCCCAACCGGCCACAACAACAAGCTGTGCCCTTCATCGCCTTGCAGACGTTTTGGGAAAGCGCCGCTGATTAGGCCAACTAGCAACAAGCCACCCCTGGCACAATTGGGTGGCTTTGCTTTGCGAAAGCGGCAACGCGCTGTTATGGCGATCTGGCGGCAACCAGCTTTGACCTATTCCTAACCTGTTTCAACGAACGTGTCACTACTCTGGTGCAGGCATGCTGCTGTTAAACATGTCGCGGTGCAGCATCCACTGCCCGTCCACCTGCTTGAAAATGACGATGTACTTACCCGTGTCGAGCACCTGCCCCGCTTCCCCGCTGAGCGTGTACTTGCCGACCTCGATGGCTGTATCACCGTGGCCTTCCACTTCGATGATCTCAAGCTTCACCGCTTTGATCCCCATATCCATGGCGCCCTGCCAGAACGCCTGGATCGCCTGCCTGCCTGTGACGAAGTCGCTGTTGGGCGGTAGGATTTGTCCGTTCTCCGTATAGAGGGCCGCCAGGCCAGCCGCATCGCCCCGGCTGAAGGTGGCCATAAAGTTTTCCTCCCCAGCCGCAAAGGCATCGCGAAACTCAGTTGAAGTAGACTGTGTCATGATTCTTT
>JBGVTF010000062.1:0-7717 GCA_041862415.1 Anaerolineae bacterium
CTGATAAGCGTCCTGGAGAGTCTGTAGGTGGTTACGCTCAATGAGATCCGTCGTATCGCCGAGGTCGAGTTTGCTTCTATCGTGACTGATGCCGAAGTGATGGGAGTCAAGCTCAGGATCATTCTCAAGGATTCCGTGACTTCATGGGCTTTGAAGCCAAGGTGGTGAGTGGAGGGTAGTCGCAGGCCATATTGCCTAGCCGATGACTGTCCGCCGCGGCTTCACCGGCCGCACTCCCTTCGCCAAGTCCATTGGGCGGCAAACCCCTCGTAGATCTGCGAGGGGTTCTGTTAACTCCCTTGCCTTCAGGAAGAGTGATATGAAATGCTAAATCCAGGTAATCAAGCGCCTCCTGGGGGATGACGATATCATCTCCACAGAAGTTACAGTTGAGGGATGTGTGCGAGTATTGCAGGAAGTCGGGGAGGATTGGGTGGGGGCGTTGGCCTGGCCAGACCCAAGCGAGAAAAGTCATCGCGTCGCTTGCCAATCCGCCTCGGAAGTGATACAATAGACTCGTATCAACCGTTAGTGGTGCCCAAACAGATAGCTCGGCTTATTGGCTCGCTTGGGCACCTACAAAGGCCTTCTTGTGCATATATGAAACCCACGCTGGTTGCCAAGGACATAAGCAAAATCTATCACACGAATCAGGGAAAGGTTATCGCTCTAGAGTCCATCTCTTTTCAAGTGGGCGTGGGGGAGTTCCTCTGCATCGTCGGGCCCTCGGGCTGCGGCAAGACTACTCTGCTGCGCATTTTGGGCGGCCTGCTGGCTCCGACGCGCGGGGCTGTTTATCTCAACGGGAAGCCTCTGAACTCTCCCCGCCGCCAAATCGGCTTTGTCTTCCAAAAGGCCAACTTGATGCCCTGGCGCACCGTCCTGAAGAACGTCACCCTGCCTCTGGAAGTTCAGGGCATAGGGCGAGCCGAAGCCTATGCGCCAGCCCAGGAACTGTTGGAACTGGTTGGCCTGGGCGGGTTTGAGAAGGTCTACCCCCACGAGCTTTCTATTGGGATGCAGCAGCGAGTGGCCATTGCCCGGGCCCTGATCCACGACCCGACCATCCTGCTCCTGGACGAGCCTTTTGCCTCCCTCGATGCCCTTACCCGAGAACGCATGAACCTGGAATTGCTGCGGATTTGGGAAGCCAGGCGAAAGACAGTGGTCATGGTGACCCACAGCATTCAAGAGGCCGTTTTCCTGGCCGACCGGGTATTGGTCATGAGTCCACGGCCAGGGAGGATCGAAGCGACCATGTCCGTCTCTCTGCCGCGCCCCCGCCGATTGGCCATGCTCTACAGCCAGGAGTTTGGCTCGCTCTCTCAACAGATACGGCGGGCCATCGGGGTGAAGTCACAGGAATTCTCCCCCGATGCCGACTTCCAATGCGCTCCCCTGAGTCAGAAATGAAATTCATAGTTGACGGTATGCTGGGACGTCTGGCCAAGTGGCTACGCATCTTGGGATACGATACCGCTTACTTCCCCCACCTGGACGATGATCAATTGGTGCGTCTAGCCCGTGCCGAGGGACGCCTCTTACTGACGCGGGATAGGGGCCTTGCGCGTCGGCGTGGACTCCAATCCCTTCTCGTCGAAAGCGATTACCTCGAGGAGCAACTGGGTCAAATCCTCGCTGAACTGGTGCTAACAGGGGAGCATCCCTTCTCGCGGTGCCCCGTCTGTAACACGCCTCTCCAAAAGGTGGAGAAGTCAGAGTTGGAAGGGCGGGTTCCTGCCCACGTCTTTCGGACCCACAAAGATTTCAGCCTCTGCCCGAACTGTGACAAGATCTACTGGCCGGGGACCCATTGGGCCAGGATGCAGGAGAAACTAGTCGAGTTTCGCCACCGGACGTGACCGGCCATATCCCAACGATGCTTTTCTCTCCTATTTCAAAGTCCTTGCAGGCTGCTTTGTCCAATATACAAAGAATTCTGGTATTTGAAATGTATTGACAATTGTGTTAAAATAGGGGTAACGAAGAGGGGAGATGTAGCATTCCAATGAAGGATTTGCCATACTCTTTGCGACTCTACGTCGGTACAGTCTCGCTGTTGGGTGGTGGCATATTGCTGTTGGCCGTCAACCGCCTGCCGACGCATGATCTGGGGGGGTACGCCTTTATCGTCCTTCTCTCGATATTCGTCGAGGCAGCCACCATCCGATGGCAATCCCCCCAGGGCCGTGGGGTCTCTGCTTCTTCGGCCCTCACCTACGCGGTGTTCATCGTCTATGGTCCATTGCCCGCTGGGTTGGTCAATGCTGTCAAGGGCCTTGTCGGTGCCCTTTATCCCGAAAGAAGACCTCCGTACCGCGTTGTTTTCGACGCAGCGCTTTTGGCTATTTCGGGCACAGCAGCCGGCCTGAGCTATCTTCTGCTGTCCGGTCTGCTAGGACAGAGTTCTCGCCTCCCTGTGTTCGTGGCAGCCATTGGCGCTGGTCTAACAGACTATTTCATTGTCACCGCCGGTAGAGCTATGGCCATCGCTTTGTACCGTGGTACCTCGGCCCTCAAGGCTTGGGGTGAGAATTTCGGTCTGATACCTATCCCATACCTGTTGCTGGCTGTTTTAGGGATCGTCATAGCCCTGGGCTATGGGGAATTTGGCTTGTTGGGTTTGGCCCTTCTCTTCCTTCCTCTGTTTTTGGCTCGTTATATCTTCAAGTCCTACGTTGACAAGGCTCATCGGCAGGTGGAGTCGCTGCGGGCGGCCAATGCCGCCCTTGATATGGCCAACCAGGATCTTATTGAGACATTGGCGGCGGTCATAGACGCTCGGGATGTCTTCACCTACGGGCACTCTACCCAGGTCACAAACTATGCCCTGGCCATCGCCAAGGAGATAGGACTGCCGGAAGAAGAGCGCGAGATGATCCGCAAGGCGGGCTTGCTCCACGACATTGGTAAGGTGGGCATCAGCGAGAGGATACTGGCTAAGAAAGACTCTATTACTCAGGATGAACGGCATATCTTGGAACAGCACCCCCTCCTCGGTGAAGAGATCCTGGGACGAGTGAAAGAGATGAGGGAATTAGCTGAGATAGTAGGCAGCCACCATGAAAGGTACGATGGCAAAGGATATCCCCACGGCCGGAAGGGGGAGGAGATACCTTTAGCGGGCCGGATTCTTGGTGTAGCGGACGCCCTCGATGCTATGCTCTCGGATCGGCCCTATCGGCCTGCTATGAGCCTGCTGCAAGCCCTGGTGGAAATCCAGAACAATGCTGGACTGCAGTTCGATCCCCACGTGGTCGAGGCTCTGCTGAGAGTGGCTGAGAAGGCCGATGCGGATTTCTTCAAAAACTCGACTTGGATCATTGAGGCCGCTCCCATCCAACAAGACGCTGACCACCCTCGGACAACCTTTTTCAGACCGAAGAGCGTCACCGTAGCCTCTCACGAGTAAGAGTCTGAGAGTGAGTAGACCCTTTGGAAAAGAGCCATGAATCTTATTTCCTATAAAGATATCGGTGAAATAGAGAAGGATATCTTCCTGCTGCGTTGGATTGCCATCATCGGTGGCGTGTTTCTCATTCCCATAGCAGACGATGTACAGATGAATTCTGTCCTCGCCTGGGTTGTGATCCTCGTCGGTGCTCTGTACAACGCTCTGGTAGGCTACCTCCTCCTCCGTCGGAGCTACAGCGTCTACTTTAGTTACGCCACCTCCATTACCGATGCCCTCCTTCTTACAATTTATATTTCCGCCTATGGGAGCCTGATGAACGAATATGCTCCCATCTATCTGTTTTCCCTCCTCGCTGTGGCCATGCGATTCGGATTTCTCGAGACTGTCCTCATGGGTCTGGCGGATTGCCTTCTATACGGTGCAGTCGTCCTGATAAGTGGCAGGTCTTTCAGCCCCACCTCTCAGGTCCTCGCCCCTTGTGCTTTGGTATTGCTGGCTGCTACTCTACTCGGCTATTTTGCTCATCAGGTCAGGCGGTGGCAGTTGGGCAAGGAACTTAAAGAGAAGCGCCTGGAGCGGAAAGTCAATGAATTATCCATTCTCCAGGAAGTCAGCAGCGCCGTCCACAGCCTTCGGTCGGGCGATGTGTTGTCTAACATCGTTGATGTGTCCACCAGGGTGTTGGGCTTTAACCGTGCAGCGCTTTTCCTGGCCAAGCCGAGAAGCCAGGAACTGGAAGAGAGTTTCTTCAGCGTTCGGAGCTCTGGCACGCACCGTAGCCCTCTTGAGGCCTCGCTACCTCCATTCCGGCTTACTGAGGAGATGTTCGCCACGGCCTTAGGGAGAACAAAACCTTTCATCGTGGCGGCTCCTCAAGAACAACGGGAGAGACAGGAGCAACACCACTGGATTATCGTTCCTTTGCGGGGAGCTGAGGAACCGATTGGGGTATTGGTTGTTGACTATGACCATGATGAACCCATTGAAGAGAGCGATCTGGACATGCTTGCCGGTCTGGCCAGCTCGGCTGTCCTGGCCATTGAGAACAGTCGGCTACACAACAGGGTGCAGAGGATGGCCAATCTCGACGGGCTGACGGACCTCTTCAACCACCGCTACTTTCAGGAGAGTCTGCGTCAGAAGCTGAGCACGGCCAGGGAGCTATCACAGACCGTTTCCCTGCTCATGGTGGAGCTAGACAAGTTCAAGAAATACAACGATACCTACGGCCACCAGCAGGGAGACCTGGTGCTCAAAAGCGTCGCTCAGGCTTTGGAAAAGGGCGCCCGTCAGTGGGAAGGGATGGCCGCCCGATACGGTGGCGATGAGTTCGTGGTCATTCTGCCAAAGGCTGACAAGGAGGAAGCGGCTGAAGCCGCTGAACAGATTTGCCGCTGGATAGAGAGGATGACTGCGGACCAACTCAGCAAGCACAACCTTCCAGGAGTGACCTCCAGTCTGGGAGTAGCCACTTTCCCTGTGGATGCTGACGACGCTTCCAGTCTGATAGATGCCGCTGACCAGGCCATGTACTCCGCCAAGCGAAAGGGCGGCAACCGAATTTGCCCATTCGGTGTTCCGGACATGGTTAAGGCAGGAACTAACACAAAAAGGGGGTAGATTTCTGAGCGTACGCACGGAGGAGCCAGATTTTTCTGAGCTGGCCAGGGGAATAGTCGAACTCATCGCCGACAAGAAGGGCTCCGACATCGTCTTGCTGGACATCCGCCGGGTTTCCCTGCTGGCCGACTATTTCGTCATCTGCAGCGGAGCCAGCGAACGACAGGTTAGAGCTATCGTGGACGGAGTCCTGGAAAAGGTGAAAAAGGAAACAGGAATTGTTCCTTTGAGCGTTGAGGGGGGGCCCTCTTCGGGATGGGTGCTGGTTGACTATGGCAGTGTGATCGTCCACATTTTCGCCCCCAGTCTGCGAGAGTACTACAGCCTGGAGAAGCTTTGGAGCGAGGCGACGATGGTGGTCAGAGTGCAGTGAACGCTTTCTCAAGCGCCCCCTAATCGTTGCCTTGTTGAGGCCAGATAGTGCGCAAATGGAGAGGGAGTCTGAGGTTGCCTTCAGCAGGCCGACCAGACTCCCTTCGTTTTCTCCATAAGGTGTATCGAAATCAAGCAAGCGGGGCCATATGCACCTATTCGACTGGCGCTGGGCTCGCCCCCTGAACAGTTGCTGTTGCGCTCACTCGAGGGCCTTGTGCCACTCGGCCCACAGTCTGGGCAACTGGACCGCAGCCGGCCCCAGGATAACCTCATCGGCGTAGGTGGAAATCGGTGTGGGCTGCAAGTTGATTTCTATCAGATAGGCTCCCCCCTGTTTGGCCCAGAAGGGTACCGAGGCCGCCGGGTGCACCACACCCGAGGTGCCGATGACCAGCATCAGGTCACAGCTCATGGCCGCCTCCTGTGCGGCAGCTATGGCTCCGGCCGGCAGTGGCTCGCCAAACCAGACCACCTTGGGGCGCAGGAGCGCCCCACACTGGCAACGGGGCGGCACCTCCGGCAAGGGGACGTCCCGGTACTCATGAACTGTCCCTTCGGCCACGCAACGCACATCCCAGAGGTTGCCGTGAAACTCGACCACCTTTTGGCTGCCGGCCCGCCGATGTAACCCGTCCACATTCTGAGTGATGAGGGTAAAGTCGGGCAACGCTTTTTCCATCTCCGCCAGGGTCAGGTGGGCCTGGTTCGGCTGGCAATTGGCAATCAACTCCCTGCGCCAATCGTACCATTCCCAGACCAGCGTGGGATTGCGGCGGAAGGCTTCGGGGGTAGCCAGGTCCTCGACCCGATAGTGGCGCCACAACCCATCCTTGCCGCGAAAGGTGGGCACGCCGCTCTCGGCGGAGATGCCCGCCCCCGTCAACACGGCCACGCTTCTGATACTTTGGAAGTCAATCATACCTCGCTCCTCCCCAAATCACTTCGTCCAGAAGCCCTCCGGGTCATGCCGGCGCAGAATGGTCAACTCCTCTGCTATAGGTGGCGGCGTCTCGTGCACATCATCAGCCACCAGCAGGTCCCAGCCGGTGTTGGCCTTGATCTCTTCCACAGTGACGCCTGGATGATAGGAAGCCAGGTACATCTCCTTGCTGTCTCTTCGAAAGTGCAGGACGCCCAAGGTGGTGATGACAGCACTGGGGCCGCCGCCTCGCAGGCCCACCCGTTCCCGCCAGTTGCCTCCATCACCGAAGCCAGGCGAGGTGATATAGTCCACCTTCTCCACGAAGCGCCGCCGCTGGTGGGCCATGACGATCAGCAGTCGGCCAGCGTGGGCAGCGATGTCGCTGGCCCCACCACTGCCGGGCAGCCGGGTAGTCGGATTGGCCGCGTCGCCAATGTAAGAGGTATTCAGGTTGCCGTAACGGTCAATCTGCGCCCCACCGATGAAGCCCAGGGTCACGTGCCCGGCCTGCAAGAAAGCCATCACGTCTTGCATCTCGGTGCAGGCGATGGCCTGGTAGAGGTTGGGCAGGTCGCACATAGTGAAGAGAGGAGCCGGTGCGGGTGTGGCCCGCAGCACTCCCGACTCGAAGAGGCCCACGGCCTTGGGCGCGTGGGTCTCCTTGGCCAGTTGGAAAGCCAGCAATGGCAAACGCATGCCTACAAAGACCACGTCGCCATCGCGGATCTCGTGGGAAGCGGCCACAACCATGAGTTCGGGCATGGTGTAGTTGGGGGGCACGACTGGGACTCCCTGGCTGAAATCTGCGTTATCTTAACACAAAGGGAGGCGAAATGCAAACAGGCTGATAGCTGATAGCTGGTGGCTGATGGCCGGTGGACGCCGAGTTAGTGACATCGGGCTTGACCTCTCAAACAAACGGGGGTATACTGACTCATGCAGGCTTACGCCCTGGTATTCTCATCAGCGGAGTAGCGAAACTCGTTTCACGTTGTATCAGGCGCGGAACAAGTTCCATTACTCCGGGGGGACGACTGCTTTGCCCGTACTGCAACACCTACTCCTGCTTCCTGAAAGGACGAGGCAATATGCGCAAACATCCTGTCTTGGGCGACATCCGCCCCTACAACTTTATATCACCCCAGGGACGCCAGGTGACGGCCTGGATGTCCGTGGAGCGGGACCACCGGCTGGGGGCGCTGCTCATCGAGGGCGTGGATGGGGAAACGACCGGGCAGTTCGTCTACGGCATCCCCAAGATCCATTACCCCTACCGGCGCGACAAGGAGATTGACCTGGAGAGCGTCTCCCCGGAAGACATCATCTTGCCTGCAGACTACGACAAGGTGCTGCTGCGCCAGAAGGTGGACGGCACCAACGTCACC
>JBGVTF010000063.1:0-7558 GCA_041862415.1 Anaerolineae bacterium
CTTATGGGACCGATTGCCTCCCTTGGCCTATTTGCAGTTCCCTTTCCGCTGGCTTGGCCCAGCCAGTTTTGCCGTGGCCGTGCTGGCCGGGGCTTCTGTGAGCGCGCTCTCTCACAGTGACTCGCTAGTCTCACCGAGGTTTCTGGTTTCAGCCGTACTATTGACTTCGCTTGTCCTGGTTGCTCTGCCCATGCTCTACCCTGGCTATCAGCACTTACTGCCCGCCAATCCCTCTCTGGCAGAGATGATGGACCTGGAACGGCGGATGGGGGCCGTCGGCACCACGGCCACAGGTGAATATCTGCCCATCTGGGTGGAGTGGGTACCGCCAGAGTCCCTCCTGGAGCCCATGTACCGCGCTGGCCTGCCGTTGAAAAGGCTGGATACTTCTACCTGGCCCGAGGGATCCACCGTATTAGAAGAGGAATATACTCCGACCTCCGGTCGGCTCACCGTCCAAGTCACAAAGATGTTGAGGGTCTTCTTCGACATCCACTATTTCCCTGGATGGCGGGTCTACATTGATGGTGAGGAGGTCCCCATCGAGCCTACCCAAGGCCAGGGCCGGATCACCTTTATCATACCGTCCGGAAAGCATGTTATCCGTCTGCAATTCGAGGAGCTGCCGCTGCGAATGGCAGCCGACTCTATATCGGTCCTCAGCCTGCTTATACTTCTGGTCATCGCTGTCTATTGGGCGAATCACGGATCGGCGAATCACGAATCAGCGAAAGGACTCGCTCCCAGGCATAGTCTCAGTGCCAGACAGGCCGTGACAATGGCCGGGCTGGCTCTGTCGTTGCTGGCTGTCAAAGTGATCTACGTTGATCATCACGACACGTTTTTCAAATGGGGTTTCGATGGAACTCGGATCAAAGGAGTCCAGAATTCCCTGAACAGCAACTTTGACGACAGAATAACCCTCCTCGGTTATGATCTGAGTTCTTCAACCGTCAGAGCCGGGGAGACACTGCGCCTGGACCTTTACTGGAAAGCACAGCGGAGGCTCGACACATCTTACGGCGTCCAGGCTCGTGTGGTAGATTCTGCACTGCATGTCTACGCTCAGCAAGACAATGCCCACCCTGGCAGTTATCCCACCTCCTGGTGGGAAGAAGGCAAATACATGAAAGATACCCACCGCATCACCGTTCCCGAGAGCACTCCGCCTGGTCAGTATCTCTTGCAGGTGGGTTTGTATGACCCATCTACTCTACAACCTCTGCCTGTGCTCTCGTCCGCAGAAGGGGAGGCCAGGGAAACGGTCACTCTTCAGCTCCTCTCAGTTGAGAGTAGAGAATAGAGAATAGAAAATTGAGAATTGAACGGCTAGATCATAAGCTACGAATTGTCACATTCCGGGTTATTGTCCTCCTCGTCTTCGTTGGCCTGGCGGCGCAGTTGTGGTACTTGCAGGTCGTCCAGGGGCAGAAGTACCTGCTGCAATCTGACCGCAACCGCTTCCGGCTGGTGTCTATTGATGCTCCCAGAGGTATCATCTACGACCGTCACGGCAACATCCTGGTCAGGAACAAGGCCAGCTTCACCGTCACCATCGTGCCCGCTGACCTGCCGGAGGGCGAGGCTGAGCAAGAGGCCGTCTTCGCTCGCCTGTCGGCTCTCCTGGATATTCCTGTCAGCAGGCCGAGCCAGGTCCCCAGCGGCCGGGTGCCGGTGGCCGAGGCTGCTCCTGAGTTCTCTCTGCGGCCAGGCATCAAAGAGATGATTGACCAAGGAAGGGGTGTTCCTTTTCTGCCTGTGCGCATCGCCACCAATGTTGAGCGTGAGATCGCTTTCATCATCGAAGAGGAGCACTTGAACCTGCCCGGCGTCCACGTTCAGATCGAGCCTATCCGCCAATACGTCAGCGGTGATCTGACCTCTCACATTATGGGTTACGTGGGCCGCATCTCCGAAGAGAGCGCGGAAGAATACATCAGTCGCGGTTATGACCCCTACAGCGACCGGGTGGGGCTGACCGGTGTAGAGCTAGCCCTCGAAGAGGAACTGCGCGGCCACAAGGGGCGCAAACACATCGAGGTAGATGTGGCTGGACGAGAGATCAGGACGGTAGGCGAGCCTGAACCGGCGCAGCCCGGCCACAACCTCGTGTTGACCATTGACCTTGAGCTGCAACGGGCCATGGAAGGGGCCCTCTATCAGGGCATGGATGCTGCCGGTTCCAAGGCTGGCGTGGCCATTGCCATGAACCCGCAAACGGGCGAGATCCTGGGCATGGTCAGCCTGCCACGCTACGACAACAACCTCTTCGCTGAAGGTATCTCCGTTGAGGACTACGAGCGGTTAAGCTCGGACCCTCATTACCCTTTGGTCAACCATGCCATCAGCGGCCTGTACCCACCGGGATCCACTTTCAAGATCGTTCCCGCCGCCGCCGCTTTGCAGGAGGGTCTTGTGACCCCCGAAATGCAATTCACTTGCGAAGGCACCCTCTGGTTGCCCAACAAGTATTTCCCTGATGATCCAGAGCAGGCCCAGCCCTTCTACTGTTGGATTCATAAGTGGGGCAAGCACGGCCCCGTCAATCTCATCAGCGGCATCGCCCAATCCTGTGACATTTACTTCTACATAGTGGGTGGGGGCCTTAGAGAATTTGAGGGCCTGGGCCTGGAGCGCCTGGCCGACTATGCTCGCCTCTTTGGCTTTGGCGGACGGACAGGCATTGAACTGCCTGGGGAAAACGCGGGCCTGGTCCCCAGCCGCAAATGGAAGAGGCTGACCTACTCCGAAATATGGGTCACGGGCGACACCTACAACATAGCTATCGGCCAGGGCTTCCTCTTGGTTACACCTCTGCAAATGTTGAACGCCACTGTCGCCGCGGCCAACGGTGGCATCCTCTACCGGCCTCAAATCGTCTACCAGGTGACCGATGCCGAAGGGCGCGTGCTCCGCTCCTTTGCTCCGGAGGTCATCCGCGAGATCCCTGTCTCGCAGGAGAATCTGGCCCTCGTGAAGCAAGGGTTGAGAGCCGCTGTGGAATGGGGCACGGCCATGAATGCCTACCTGCCCTGGGTCTCGGTGGCCGGCAAGACAGGCACCGCCGAATACTTTACCGACGAGAACCAGGATGGCTACCCAGACCGGGACAGCAAGGGCAACCTGCCTACGCACGCCTGGTTCACCGCCTTCGCCCCGGTCGAGGACCCAGAAATCGCCCTGGTCGTTCTGGTGGAGGGAGGCGGCGAGGGCTCGGATACGGCCGTGCCCATTGCCGCTCAAATACTGCAACACTATTTCCCCATGCCCTCGCCCGGGGTCTTGCCAGAGGCCGAGGCGACGCCCGCGCCTGGGGAACGACCGATACCCACGCTTCCAGAGCCCATAGGGCGGCATTTCAGGGCCAAAGTCATGGGGGTGGATGACCAGGATGTTGAGCTCTCCCAGCTTGTGGGCACCGTGGTGGACGCCAAGGGCCAGAGCATACCCGGCGTGCGGATAAGCATTGACGCCGGAGGCGCACCCATCTTTGAAACTGTGACCAATCCTCAGGGTTGGTTCACCTACGACATGCTGAACGCCTCCGCTTCACCCCATTGGAACGTCAAGTTGATAGGCTTACCTGAGGCCGAAGAATTGCATCTGGAGGTGGAGTCTTTCAAGCGATACGCCGTGCAGTTCTACGAGGTGACGCCATAGAGAACGATTAGCATTTAGAATGTCTGACGATAGGGTACGCATCAGAGGCACCAGCGAGGGTCTGGTGATCACCCTCGGAGCAGGGGATTTAGAGTCTCTCCTGAGGGAATTGGACGAACGATTGAGCAGCACGGCCTCTTTCTTCCGGGGCGGACGGGTGGCTCTGCACGTGGGACCACGGGAGCTGACTACCGAAGAACTGGAAGCTCTTGGCCAGACTATCTCACGCAATGGCGTCTCTCTGTGGGCCGTCATCGGCGATAGCGCGGCCACGCAAGCTGCGGCCGACGCTTTGGGCCTGGAGACGACCTTTGGCTCCCAGGCTGCGCTATCCCCTGAAGCAGTCTCTCCGCCCCGCCCCGCGGGGGACGAAGGGCCTGTCCTGAGTCCTTCGACTATGCTCAGGATAGACTCCGTCGAAGGGCAACTGGAGACCGAAGTTGAGGAGGCCGCCCTTCGACTGGCTCAGGACACGGACCTGGGCGTCTTGGTCCGTCGGACTTTGCGCTCGGGCCAGGTCGTTCAGCACCCTGGCCACGTGGTGGTCATCGGGGACGTAAATCCTGGCGCGGAGATCATTGCCGGCGGCGATGTTGTGGTGTGGGGCAAGCTACGTGGCATGGTTCATGCTGGAGCGACCGGTGACGATGGGGCAGTGGTCTGTGCTCTGAGCCTCGCGCCGCTCCAGTTGCGCATCGGCAATCACATCGCCCGCGCGCCAGAGGAACGAGAGGGTTTACCCGAGCGGCCGGAGATGGCCAGCGTCCAGGACGACGAGATCGTGGCCGAGCCATGGGAAAATCGGTCTGCTGCGCCGTGATATAGGGAGACGAAATTATGCCAGCCAGAGTTATCACCATCACGTCAGGTAAAGGAGGAGTGGGCAAGACCACAGCCACGGCCAATTTGGGCGTCGCCCTGGCCCTGCGGGGCCAACGAGTGGTGACCGTAGACGCGGATATTGGTCTGCGCAACCTGGATGTGGTCATGGGCCTGGAGAACCGCGTCGTCTACGACATCGTGAACGTGGTTGAAGGGGCTTGCCGCTTGCGTCAGGCTCTGGTCAAAGACAAACGCCTCTCGGAGCTCTACCTCCTGCCCGCCGCTCAGACCCGCGACAAAAGCGCCGTCAGTCCTGAGGACATGGTTCGGGTCTGCGAACAGATGCGCAACGATTACGACTTTGTGCTCATTGACTCACCGGCTGGCATCGAGCAGGGTTTCCGCAACGCCATCGCCCCTGCCGACGAGGTGCTCATCATCACCACACCCGAGGTCGCAGCCGTGCGCGACGCCGACCGCATCATCGGACTTATCGAGGCCGAGGGGAAGGGGCCGGCCAGGCTGATTATCAACCGCATCAAGCCAGATATGGTCAAGCGAGGTGACATGCTGGACACCGTTGATGTCATAGAGGTATTGGCCATTGAACTGATCGGCATCGTGCCCGAGGACGAAGCCATCATCATCTCGACCAACAAGGGGCTGCCGGTCGCTCTGGATGACAAGGGGCAAGCGGGGCTCGCCTTTCGCAACATTGCCCATCGCCTGTTGGGCGAAGATGTTCCCTTCATGACCATCAAGGATACGCCTGGTTTCCTGGAACGCTTTACGCGCTTTGTTCGTTCATAATTCTCCTTTATTCACTATTCGCCATTCGCTGTTCTATGGCTATTACCGATTAACCAGGGGGAAAAGATGAGCTTCTGGGACAAGTTACGAGGACGGCGGGTGCCCTCCAGCCGGGAGATTGCCAAGGAAAGGCTGCAATTGGTGTTGGTTCATGACCGGGCCAATATCTCGCCAGGGCTGCTGCAGACCCTGAAGGATGAACTCATCACCGTCATCTCCAGGCATATTGAGATAGACCGCGAGGGTGTGGAAATAACCTTCACCCAGGGAAAGAGGTACAATCGTCTGGTGGCCGATATCCCTGTGCTTGGCACCAGACGGCGAAAGAGTTGAAATGGCCCGAGGAGAGTGATGGACCGAAGATTTTGGCGTAATTTCGATTTCGTGCTATTGGGTGCCACTATCCTGTTGATCGCCCTCGGTGTGGCCGTGATCTACAGTGCAACTCTGGGCACCCCGGACCTGGCGGATCTGCCCTATCGCCAGCTTATCTATGCTGTGGCGGGTCTGGGAATCATGTTTGCGGTGGCGGCCATTGACTACCGCTTCCTGCAAAGCTTTCAAAAGCCCATCTACCTTGTGACCGTGGCCCTGCCGGCCATTGTTTTCATCATGGGCGAGATCACCCACGGCGCCCAGCGTTGGATAAGTGCAAGGGGTTCTGTTCAACCCTCTGAACTGACCAAGGTCCTGGTCATCGTGATCCTGGCCAAGTACCTGACCGATCATCAAGAGGACGTGAGACGCCTGCGCTATGTCATTCTTTCCATCATCTATGTGATCCCGCCTATGATTCTTATCTACCTCCAGCCCGATTTGAGCACGGCTGTGGTTCTGGCTGTCATCTGGCTGGTTATGGTGCTGATGGCCGGGATGCGGCTGTTGCACCTGAGCGTGTTGGGCATGGTCGGAGTCCTGGCTGCACCGCTGGTCTGGATGACGATGAGAGACTATATGCGCTGGCGGCTCATCACTTTCGTTTTACCTGTAGCTGATCCCCTGGGTTCGGCTTACAACATCAACCAGGCCCGCATTGCGATTGGCTCTGGCGGCTGGTTGGGGCGTGGTTTCGCTCACGGCAGCCAGAGTCAACTCCACTTCCTGCGCGTGCGTCACACCGATTTCACCTTTTCCGTCCTGGGAGAGGAACTGGGTTTTGTGGGAGCCCTGTTGATGATCATCTTATTGATCATCGTGGTCTGGCGTATCACCAGGGCGGCGGGCATGGCTCGTGATCCCTTTGGTTATTTGATCGCCTGCGGTGTGGCCGCGACGCTCTCCTTCCAGGCCGTGACCAACATAGCCATGAACATGGGTCTGCTGCCCACCACGGGCATCCCTCTGCCCTTCATCAGCTACGGCGGCAGTTCATTGATCACCTTCCTCATTGCCGAGGGCCTGGTGCAGAGCGTCGTCATGCGTTACAAAAAGATCGAGTTCTAGAGGGGGGGCATTCAGTTTTCAGAGGTCTCCCCGTTGGGTGTTGGTAACCGTTCGGGGGGCGAGAACCTTTAGGCCCTGTCAGGCCTTGACATTCGAACTTTTGTGTAGTACAATGACGAATGAGAACTGACCAATACTTCGTCATCGTTGCTCTCATCGCAGTCGGCAGCTAATGCAGGAAGCGAGCACGCGACATTGAAGGCCGATTTTCTCCCTGTAAATCAGGGCAGGGAGGAGTTCGGCTTTTGTTGTTTCTGCGGATGTAGCCATTGAAGGGAGGGGGGGCAATGATGGATCAATTTCCAGAAAAGTTCGGCAAATACAAGATCATCGAAGAAGTAGGACGGGGCGGCTTCGCCGATGTTTACAGGGCCATAGACACCACCCTCGACCGCACTGTGGCCCTCAAGTTCCTGGAGCCGCGGCTGTTGCGGGAGCCAACCTTCGTAGAGCGGTTCCAGCGCGAGGCCAAGCTGGCCGCCAACCTCAAACTCCCAATATCGTGTTTGTTCACGAGTTTGGCCGGGAGGCGGGCACGGTTTACCTGGCCATGGAGTTCTTGGAAGGCCGGACCCTCAAGGAGGTGATCCTCGAGGAGGGGGCTTTGCACCCCATGCGCATCGTGAACATGGTGGGGCAGATGGCCTCGGCGCTGGACTATGCCCATGGGCGCGGGCTGGTGCACCGTGACATCAAGCCCTCCAACATCATGGTCGAGGCCGACGACCACGTGACGGTCATGGACTTTGGCATCGCCAAAGCAGCCACGCTGACTGCATTGACCACCACCGGTCGGATCTTTGGCACGCCGGAGTACATGTCG
>JBGVTF010000064.1:0-6449 GCA_041862415.1 Anaerolineae bacterium
TGGGCGGCAGCCTCTCCCGGCCGGTAGTCGGCCACCGCTGCGGCCATCATCAGAGCGTCGCTTTCCGGCAGAGCCGCCAGCACCGCCTGGCGCATCTCCTGTGCGGTCTGCACGGCCACCAGTTCCATTCCAACAGGTGGTGGCAGCGCTGCCGGGGCCGATATGAGGGTCACCTTGGCCCCGCGATCTCGGGCCGCCAGGGCCAGAGCGTAGCCCATCTTGCCCGAAGAGTGGTTTCCGATGAAACGCACCGGGTCAATGGGCTCGCGGGTGCCGCCGGTGGTGACCACCACTCGCTGCCCGGCGAGCCCTCCCCCGCGTCCCAGGATGATGCGCACCCAGTCCAGGATTTCTGCTGGCTCGGCCATCCGCCCGGGTCCCACTCGTCCGGAGGCCAGCCGCCCCACTCCGGGGCCCACCACCGTCACGTCCCGCATTTCTTGCAGGCGGGCCACGTTATCCTGGGTCAGGGGGTTCTCCCACATACCCGTCTCCATGGCCGGGGCCAGCAGCATGGGCGCCCGGGTGCCTAGAGCCGTAGCCGTCAGCATGTTGTCGGCCAGGCCGGCCGCCAACCTGGCAATGGTGTTGGCCGTGGCCGGGGCGATGACCAACAGGTCTGCCCGCTGGGCCAGTGAGACGTGGCCGATCTCCGTTTCCCGCAGCAGGGCGAACATCTCGGTGATCACCGGGCGATGGGTGAGAGCCTGAAAGGTCAAGGGGGTCACAAACCGGGTGGCTGCCTCGGTCATGACCCCGTCCACCGTGGCTCCGGCTTTTACCAGGCGACTGGCCACTTCGGCGGCTTTGTAGGCGGCGATGCCGCCGCTGATGCCTAAGACAATATGTTTGTCTCTCAATACTTGTGTCATTTTGACCTCCCTGGATATGAGGGGTCTCAGATCCCAACTTGCTCCTGCTGGGCAGGCTTTTACGGCTCCGTCAGGGGGATGATGTCAGCCTCGATGCCCGTCGGCCCGATGGTCAGCAAGCCCACCGATGGATGGGGCTCGAGGCGACTGCGGCACACCGCGCCGGGGTTGAAGAACAGGGTGCGACCTACCCGTTGGGCACACGCGCGGTGGGAGTGACCGAAAACGACGACGTCGGCTGTGGGAAACGCTCGCTGGTAGCCGGCAATGAGGTCCCGGTTGAGATCCTCGCTGGTCCTGCGGAAGAGATAAGCCCGAGCCTTGTCCAGAAAACCGAGCACCAGCCATGGGCGGCCATGGACGAGTACCAGCCTGTAGCTCGACAAGTTCAAATGGACAGCCCTCGGTAGATGGAGGGAACCCAGGGTCCGGTATCGTAGATGGGGATTGCCTCTGACGGCTATAGTGGGGGCAATGTGGCTCAGCTCGGTCAAGACTTCTTCTTGGTCGAGATCACCGGCGTGCAAGATGAGGTCCACCTGATCAAAGACAGCAAACACTTGCTGCGGAAGCTGTGGCAGGTGATAGGGGATGTGGGTGTCGGCCAGCACGCCGATGCGCAAGGTCGTCATGGGGGCTATCTCCCTTGATTCATCTCCCAGATCAGCCGCAACCCCTTGAGCGTCAACCAGGGATCAACGATCTCTATGACATCCGTCTCCTGGGCGATGACGGCGGCCAGGCCGCCGGTGCCGATGACCTTTGTGTCCTCCCCCAGCTCTTTTCGGAAGCGTTTGACCATGCTCTCTACCAGGCCCGCGTAGCCGAAAAGGATGCCCGACTGCATGCTCTGCACTGTATTGGTGCCGATGACCTTGACTGGCCGCACCAGGTCAATGCGCGGCAGTTTTGCCGTGCGGGCGAAGAGGGCCTCAGCGGCAATGAGGATGCCCGGGGCGATGGCCCCACCTATGTAGTCACCCTCTGCTGAGAGGGCATCAAAAGTGGTGGCCGTGCCAAAGTCCACGATGCAGGCCGGTGCGCCATAAAGACGGAGAGCGGCGACAGCGTTGACTACCCGGTCGGCTCCCACTTCGAGGGGGTTGTCGTAGCGGATGCGCATCCCGGTCTTTATACCCGCGTCAACCACGAGGGGTTCTTGATGAAAGTAATCCTGGCAGAGCTTTTCGAAGGTCCCCGTGAGCGGGGGGACCACGCTGGATATGGCCACGCCGCTCACATCTGCTGCAGAGAGCCCCTTGTTGTGAAAGAGTCCCTG
Source organism: Anaerolineae bacterium (assembly GCA_041862415.1). Taxonomy (GTDB): domain Bacteria; phylum Chloroflexota; class Anaerolineae; order E26-bin7; family E26-bin7; genus E26-bin7. The sequence continues at coordinate 2,152 of JBGVTF010000064.1, forward strand.
AAGGGTCACGGCGTATTCGTCAGGCAGCCGCGGATAGTCGGTTGTTATACGCCATTGAACCACCAGTTCTTCACCCCGGTAAAATCCGAGGACGATGTTGGTGTTGCCAATGTCAATGCACAGTAGCATTGCTTCCTCCTGTGTGTAGTCACCTGATTGCAAAACAAGAATGCCTTTGGATGCCATTATACCACCTTTGCTGGAAAATTCAATCCGAGGCCTGGACCGTTACACACAGGGTGCATTTGCCCCCAAGTGGGTTTAGGGGTATAATTGACTACACCTGGTGAGAGTAACTTTCCGAATTGGAAATTGAGATGGAAATGAGAAAGTCAATTGCTACCTTGATGGCAGCTTTATTTCTGCTGCTGGCAATTTCGACGGCCGGTGCCAGCCCCTCTCTCCAGAGGGATACGGACTATACCGTGCAACTGGACGATAACTTGTGGACCCTCGCTGAGAAGTTGCTGGGCGATGGGAACCGGTACGGTGAGATTGTGACTGCCACCCATGCCAGGCACACTGAGGACCCTGGCTACGCTTTCATCGAAAACCCCAGGCTCATCCTCCCCGGCTGGAAGCTGGCCATCCCCGGCCCGGAGGCCGCGCCGTCCCCTTCAGCCCCGACCGCTGCACCACCTCCCCAGCCTACGGCCCTACCTTCGGCAGCGGCCCCGGCTGGCAAGATCGCTTTCTCATTTTGGAACCTGGGCCGCCAGGTCTACGAGATCCAGATCATCCATGCTGATGGCACCGGGGGGTACATCTTGACTGAGGACAGCGCCGGTGAGCCGGCCTTTTCCCCCGACGGTCAGCGCATCGCCTTCCGCAGTTGGGAGGGCCTCCGGGGTATCGCCCACCGCAACCTGGACGGCCGGGACCAGCAGGTGGTCAGTTACAACCACGAAGACTCCTGGCCCGATTGGTCGCCCGACGGCAAGTACATCGTCTACGCTTCTCAGAAGGAGGCTGACCGTACCTGGCGCCTCTACGTGGCCGACGCTCTGGGCCGCGAGAGCGAGGTCCTGAAGCACGAGGATGGCCAGGTGGTCCACGGCGAGGACCCGGCCTGGTCTCCCGATGGCACTCAGATCGTCTACCGGGGGCACGATGCCAGAATGGACAACCGGGGGCTCTACGTTATCAACAGCGATGGCTCCAACGCCCGGCAAGTGACTGACGACCCCAGCGACACCTCACCCGACTGGTCGCCCAGGGGGGATCAAATCGCTTTCATGTCTCACTGGAGTGGCAATTGGGACCTCTACGTGATGGGGAGCGACGTCAGCGGCCTCCAGCCGCTGACGACGGAACCCTCGAATGAGGGGCTGCCCTGTTGGTCGCCGGATGGCGATCGAATCGCCTTCGTCTCCGACCGGGGTGGACAATGGGGGCTTTACACCATGGACGCCGACGGCGGTGACCTGCAGTTGGTTCACCTGATTGATGGCAGCTACACTCCCACCGCGTGGAGCAACTATGATGCTGAGAGGGGCCTGGCCAGCGAGCAGATTTCGTGGTCCAGATGAATGTCTCGTTGAACGCTTACAATCGTGGCAACATGGCAAGGGAGAAGGGCACATGTCAGCGAGAGTGACAGAGGGGGCTGTCGTCTTTTGGAAATGGGATGAGCAAGGCATCTTGCACGAAGCAGCAGAGGTTTTCGAAACCCTCGATGCTCTGCTCGATCTCTGCCTCGCCCATGGCGACAAAGGGCTCGTTGACCGCATTGTACTGAACGGACTTGATAGGCATGGCCGACACAGAGAGCTGGTTTTGGCTTTTAGCTCGGTGACGGCTCCTGTCCCTGTTTGACAAAAACGAGACTCATAGTAGACTAATCCACATCCTTGGGTTTCTTTGAGCAGAGTTATGGAAGTTGATTAGGAGGAAAAGACATGCCTGAAACGTTACGCCAGCATCTTTTGAGTGAGGGGGTTCTGGTCGCCGATGGAGCCACAGGCACCATGTTGCAGGCAGCCGGCCTTACTGAAGGCACAGCCCCTGAATCCTGGAACTTAACTCACCCGGAAGAGATCCTGAGCCTGCACCGGGCCTACGTGGAAGCCGGGTCGCAGATCATCCTGACCAACAGTTTTGGGGGGAGCCGCTTTCGGTTGGGGAAAAAGGGACTGGAGGATAAGGTGCGCGAGGTGAACCGCGCTGCGGCCGCCCTGGCCAAAGAGGCGGCTGGCCAGGAGGCTTTCGTGGCCGGGTCCATGGGTCCCACCGGTGAATTGATGAGACCACTGGGAACCCTGTCCTACGTGGTGGCTGTGGAGGCCTTCACCGAACAGGCGGAAGCCCTGGCAGAGGGTGGGGTGGATGCGATCGTGGTGGAGACCATGAGCGATCTGAACGAGGCCAAAGCGGCCATCGAGGGAGCCAAACGGGCCGCCGATCTGCCCGTCCTCTGCACCCTGAGCTTTGACACCCAGCGGCACACCATGATGGGCGTCAGCCCTCGCCGGGCCGTCAGGGAAATGTGGCCGCTAGGCCTGGACGCCATCGGGGGTAATTGCGGGCGGACCTTGGATGATATGGAAGAGGTTTTGCGTCAGATGCGGGCGGCTGTTCCCGAGGCCACGCTGATGGCCAAACCCAACGCTGGCCTGCCTCATCTTGTTGATGGGCAGGCGGTCTATGACGTCACGCCCCAGGTCATGGCCGAATACGCGCTCCGCTACGCAGAATTGGGCGCAAAGATCGTCGGTGGCTGCTGCGGCAGTACGCCAGCCCATATCAAGGCTATGGCCGCCGCACTGGGCTCACTCGCGTAGCAGAAGTCCTGATAAACTAAACTGGTCTCTGTGTGGAAAGTAGGGCAGGTTTCCATACCTGCCTACAGGGCGGCGGCTATGGAAAGCCGCCCTACGGAGTTTCCAGACAAGAACTAAACTAGGAGGGACATAAACCATGAAGCGAGAGGTGATCTCTACCGATAAAGCACCAGCGGCCGTGGGGCCCTATTCGCAGGCGGTGCGCGCTGGCGACTTTGTCTTCGCCGCCGGGCAGGTGGCCATTGACCCGGCTGCAGGCAAGCTGATCGAGGGTGACGTGGCTGCCCAGACCCGCCAGGTGCTGACCAATCTTTCGGCCGTGCTGGAGGCGGCGGGCAGTTCCCTGGACCGTGTGGTCAAGACGACGGTCTTCCTGAGGGACATGGGACAGTTCAAAGCCATGAATGCCGTTTACGCCGAGTTCTTTCCCTCAGATCCGCCAGCTCGTTCGACCGTCGAGGTGGCCGCCCTGCCCCTCGGTGCTCTAGTGGAAATCGAGGCCATAGCCATCGCCGGGTGAAGAACGAGCGCTCCTCCTTTCTGGTTGCCAGCGGAAGACGTCCTCACAGTGGCCAAAAGCCCCACAACATTGCCTCTGTTTGCCTTTTGAGGAGAAATTAGGTATAATGTAAATCAAATCGAGGGGAGAGGGAAAATCTCAATGGAAGACCAAGGGGAAGTCCTTTTAATAGAAGAAGGGAGGGAGACAAAGGAAGACGATAGCGCCCATTCGATGGAGGAACTTTTGGGAGAAAGTTATGCCTACAAGCCGTTCCGGCGGGGCGATATCCTGGAAGGAGTGATCGTCAGCGCCAGCCCCACCGAAATCTTGATTGACGTAGGCTCCAAAACGGAGGGGCTCGTCTCCAGCCGTGAATTGGAGCGAATGGGCCCGGAAGCGATTGAGAGCCTCAAGGTGGGCGGCAAAGTGCCAGTCTGTGTTCTCAACCCCGAGGATAAGGACGGCAACGTTATCCTCTCTCTCAGCCGGGCTCAGTTGGAAAAGGACTGGCAGGCTGCCCAGGACATATTCGAAGCTGCAGGGTGTTTTGAAGCCACAGTAAGTGGCTACAATAAAGGAGGACTTATCGTTCGCCTGGGCAAGGTGCGGGGTTTCGTACCGGCCTCTCAACTGGTACCTCCGTATCAGAAGTCCCGGGAGGAGCCGCAGAGCAATGAAGAGTATTGGGCCAGGATGGTCGGTCAGCAATTGCAGCTCAAGATCATCGAGTTGGACCGACGGCGTAACCGTCTTATCCTTTCCGAGCGGGCGGCCATGCGCGAATGGCGCAAGCAACAGAAAGAGCAGTTATTAGACGAGCTTCAGGAAGGTGATATACGTCGAGGGCGAGTCAGTAGCCTTTGCAACTTTGGGGCTTTCGTTGACTTGGGTGGGGCTGATGGCCTGGTTCATGTCTCTGAACTCTCCTGGGGACGTGCGTCTCACCCCAAAGAAGTGCTCCAGGTTGGCGACGAGGTAGATGTCTACATCCTGAACGTGGATCGGCAGAAACGCCG
>JBGVTF010000065.1:0-3495 GCA_041862415.1 Anaerolineae bacterium
GGAGGAATTGGTGCCGGAAGGACGGCCAGAAAGGAGTGAATCCCATGCCGAGTGATATGAGACAAATCACGATGACCCTGCCCCCCGACCTTGAAGAGCAGCTTGAAGCCACTGCTAGAAGTACGCATCGTCCTCCGGAGGCCATCATCATTGACGCCCTGCGAGCCTATCTTCCCCCTTTGCCACCTGATCTGGCTAACGAGTTCGCGGCCTGGGATGTGGCCAGCGACGAGGCCTGGTTGGCCTTTGGGTACGAGATTGCTACAGGCGCAGGTGAGCTATGAAAGACGAACGAGACATCTGCCCCATTTGTGGCAGCGAGAGGACTGACAAGATCATTGATTACAGCGATTGGAGCGATGGGCATTTGCTGGTGGTGCGCGATGTGCCAGTGCGAGAATGTCAGGCTGGTGGACATCGCTTTTTCCAGGCCCGTGTCGCTCGTGCCCTGGAGCGGCTATTTGAGTTGGATCGCCAACATAAATTGGAGCCTGTTGAGACAATGGAAGTGCCCGTTGTCAAGTTGGAGTTGGTTGCCTGAGTAGCAACCGCACTCAGAAAGAAAACAAAGGAGAAACACCGATGAAAAGAGCCGTTCTTGGGTTGGGGTCGCTGATACTCATTGCGACAATGGTTGTCGGCTGCGGCCCTACTCCAACCCCACCGCCAACTGCCACTCCCTACCCGACCTACACCCCTTATCCAACCCCCACGCCGATGCCGCCAACACCTACACCGGCACCAACCGACACGCCAGTACCCACAGCCACGCCAAAGCCAACTGATACACCTGCACCTGAACCAACCGATACCCCTGTGCCAACCAATACGCCTGTCCCTGAGCCACCAACTGCTACCCCGGCAGCGGGGCCTGCTATCCTATTCCGTGACGATTTTGAGGGTGTCTTAGCAGCCGGTTGGGGTTGGGTGCGTGAAGATCCAACACATTGGAATCTAACCGACGTGCCCGGCTCTGTGCGCATCATTCTCCAGCCGGGTGGCCTTGACACTGCCAATAACTTGCTGCTGCGCGAAGCACCCGCTGGCAACTTTGAAATTGCCACACTGGTTCGTTTTACTCCCACCAGCAATTTCCAATTCGCCGGCTTGCTAATATATCAGGACGATTCTAACGCTATCCAATTTGGCCGCGCCTTTTGCAACGCGCCTGACAAATGTGTCGGCAACGGCATTTACTTTGATAACATCCAACACGGTGAATTCAGCGGGTCCAACTACGCGACTGCTACAGCGAACCCATCGCAGGCCTACCTGCGGCTACGACGCGAGGGAGCAACCTACACTGGCTACTACAGCGAAGACGGAGCCAACTGGACCGTCATTGGCCAGCATACTAGCAATATCATGTCCTCGCGCGTAGGCCTGATCGCTGCTCAGGCTAGCGAAGCCGAGACTACTGCTGACTTTGAGTATTTCACAATCGAGGCGCTGCCATAAGCGCCTCAATTCCACACGAAATTGGCGCCTTCTCATACCCAAAAAGCCCTCTCGCAGGAGAGGGCTTTTCTTGTAGCAGCGGATGGGGCAGTTGGTATTTCGAATGTTGGCGATATCTTATACTGGAGCCACCAGAATGTCAAGAGTTTGGGGTTGGTCACCGCTGACAGGGCGGAAGGCCGCCGGTGGTTCCTGCCCCAGTTCTGCCCAAGCTTCCAGCAAGGCTGCCAGGGCCTCTTCCACGTTGGCCAGGATCTCGGCCGGAGTGCGTCCCTCGGTCACGAGTCCGGGCACGTCAGGGCTGGTAACTGTGTAGACTCCATCGGGGTTCGGTTCCAGATGCAGACGGATACGATACATGGTCATCACCTCGTGCGAGATTACAGACTGTGCATCTCCTCTCCTGTTGGCTATCATAGCCTATTCATTGGCAAAAGGCAAGCTCTTTTTCCCCAGGTCAAAGGATTCTCTTCTCCGCAGGGATTTGCGGCGGAGGGGGCTTTTTGTTCACCGGAGATTTGACAACTCGATGTCCGCGTGGGTTGTCAAGCTCAAGCACTTGCTTTCCGGGAGCTATTCTGGCATAATGTGAGGCAAAGATAGGAGGAGGAAATCATGCCCGAGTTACCGGACCTGGAAGTGATCCGCGAGTTCCTGGCTCCACGCATCGTGGGCGTACCCATCGTATCGGTGCAGGTGCGCCGGCCTGTCGTAGTGCGCAACCTGCTGGCCGGCGACCTAGCTGGCCATCTGGTGGGCCGGCGATTCACCGATGTGGGTCGGCGGGGCAAGTTTCTGCTCCTGCCTCTCGATGATGGAGCTACGTTAGTCATCAATCCCATGCTGGCAGGGCGCATTCGCTACGGCGAGCCACTCCCTCGCCACCGGGTCCGCGATGCCCTTGTGCTCGGCCTGGCCGATGGCCGCGAGCTGCGTTACCACGACGCCAAGGACATGGGAAAAGTGTACCTGACCGATGATCTGTCCCAAGTCCCGGCCTTTGCCAGACAGGGAACGGAGGCCACGGACCCAGATCTGACCCTGGAGGTCTTTCACCAGAGATTGCGCCAGCACAGGGGCGAAATCAAGGGAGTGCTTACCAATCAGACCTTTGTGGCCGGCATCGGCAATGCCTACGCCGACGAGATCTGTTGGCGCGCTGGCCTCTACCCGTTTCGTCGTCGTCACAGCCTCACCGACGACGAGGTGGCGCGGCTCCACTCAGCCCTGCAAGCCGTGCTCGCCGAAGCCATTGAGACGCTCCGCGCACGCGTGGGCGACGCCATAGATGTGGAGGTGCGCGATTTCCTGGCGGTGCATGGCAAGGCCGGCCAGCCATGCCCACGCTGCGGTAGCTCCATCAGCGAGGTAAAGCGGGCGCGTCGGGCGACGAATTTCTGCCGTACGTGTCAGCCAGGGCTCATGATCGGCAGCCGGGGATAATCCCTGGTTTACCACGCCCCCACCCGTTGTCAAGCTCAGGCGGTTGCCCACAGCGTCGCAGGGATGTGCGGCGGAGGGGGCTTTTTGTTCCCTTCCCTGGGGATTTGACAATTCGGTTGATAGGTGGTGTCATGGATGTTGGAAATTCCATAATTTAGAAAGACGTACGGAGAGGGAAAAAATGGTTGAGGAGAACACCAGCCAACTGGTCAAGCCGCTGGCCAAGGGCCAGATCACCATCCCCGCTCGCTTCAGGCAGGCGCTGGGCATTGATGCCGACACGTATCTTCGCATCACTTTGGAGGGGCGGCGCCTGGTTCTCACGCCGGTGCGCGTGGTGGATGCGGATGAGACACCGGGACGGGACTACACCCGCAGCGAGTTGGAGGCCTTCTTCGCCGAGGACAATCTGGATGCCGAGACTGTGGCTAAGGTGAAGCGATTCCTTGGGGACAACAGCGGCGGGTCTGCCGATGAAGTCAAATGACCCGATCAAACTGTTCTTTGACGCCAGCGTGCTGATTGCTGTCGCCCATTCGCCCACGGGTGGGTCCGGCTACCTGCTGGAAGCCTGCCGTCGGGGCAGGTTCAAAG
>JBGVTF010000066.1:0-15370 GCA_041862415.1 Anaerolineae bacterium
AGCTTCGATGTAACGGTTAAGGTTCAAGGTGGGGGTATCTCGGGCCAGGCAGGGGCTGTGCGCCATGGTATCGCCCGGGCCTTGCTGGAAGCTGACCCTGACCTGCGGCCTACGCTTCGTAAAGCAGGCTTCTTAACCCGTGATCCCCGGGCCAAAGAGCGTAAGAAGCCAGGTCTCAAACGCGCTCGCAAAGCTCCTCAGTACACAAAGCGTTAATTCTACTTTCTAGACGTAACTGGCCCCCTTCGCTCATGTGGAGAAGGGGGCTATTTTGTTGCTTTCTGCTCTGTGTGTCCAACAGACGTTATGGACGGATAGTGGTCCGCAAGTTTATGGCAGCAGCTTGGTTACGAGGGGCTCAAGACAGAAGCGAGTTTATGGATAGCGGTGGCCGTGGCCGACGGGGGCTGGCTCAATATCAAGGGCGTGCCGCTATTGATGGCTTGAATGAGCAGTTCGGGCTCATGAGGAATCACGGCTTTGATAGGCCGTTTCAGGGCGCTCTGAATTGTCTTCAAGGACAGCCCGCCTTTAGCGAAGGTGTTATTTACAATTGGTATGATTGCCTCCTCTGGAAGTCCTAGCGAGCGGAAGGCTTGTAAGGTGACAATCGCTGCCTGAATGGAGGCTACTTCTGGGACGAGAACCAGTATGATTTGATCAGAGTGAGTCAGGGCGGCCAAAGTCATGTCATCAAAGGAAGAGAGGGTATCCACAATGATATAGTTGAAACCACTCTTGAGAACCGCTAGAACACGCTCCAAAGTTTTGGCGGGGATTGGGGCCGACTTGGCTGAGAGGACGACAGGCAAGACCTTGACCCCTGATGAGTGGGCAATCATGTATTTTTCGAGCGAGTCCGGGCTGATGGCGGTGTCTTCCCTTGGTAGCTCGGCCAAGGGAAGTTTGGGTCTCAGGTTAAGCATGAGAGACGCGCTGCTTGACAAAAAGCACAAATCGAGTAAGGCTACTTTCTGACTCGGCTGTCTGGCCAATGCCACTGCCAGGTTGACCGCTATGGAACTCACCCCTACCCCACCGCGCAAGCTGAAGAGCGTTATGGCTCGCCCCATCGTCACCTCAGCGCCAGGCACTGGCGCCTGCCTGGCCAGTAGGTCTTTCACTTTGCTCACTAGTTCATCTGGGGTAGCCGTTTTGGTCAAAAACTCGTTGGCCCCCGCTTCCAGGGCAGCTTGTCTATCAATTTCCTGAATTCTGGCTGTGAAGACCATGATAGGGATGTCTGCGGTGCGCTCGTCTTGCCGCAAACGGCGACAAATTTCGTAGCCATCCATCTCGGGCATCATCAGGTCAATGATGGTCAGATCAGGAGGGCTTTGCAAGGCTTCTTGCAAACCCTCTGCGCCCTTGCTGGCCGTAACCACTTCATAGCCTGCCTTCGTTAAGGCGAATTCTATTAACCTTAGGGCGTGGGTGTCGTCGTCAATGACCAAGATTCTAGCCATTTTACCTCACTTTTCCAACTGGTAGCTCTGCATTTAACCGTGGTTGGACAGATTGCTCCACTTCAAGGGTACGGAGGGGAAAATCTATGGGGAAGGAGAGGATTCACTGATACAGAACAGTTCTATGCGTGACTTGTTAACCAGCACCGTACCCCCGGTAAAGGTGATGTCTGGAAAGAGGCAGGGTGAAGCTACGGGATTGCTGATGGAGATGAAAGTCTCCGTGCCTTTGACCAAAAAGACCTGTAAGTCGAGTTTGCCGATGACTTGCAATTTGCCCCTTATTTCAAAGGAGGGCACCGTCAGGAATACATCGTACAGTTGCTTGGCGAAATACCCGTATGTGTGGCGTTCAGACGTCTCCTTTTCAGCAGCCAGTATAACGAAAGTGATGCCATCTTTTCTTAGAGATGCAAGGTTGTAGCTGGCGACTATTTCACTCGGCTTATGGAGGCGTGAGACAAAGGTATCGTATAGTTCCAGGTAAGATGTGAGCCGGTCGTTCAGGTGGTTGGCTAGACTACGCTTGCGTGTATCCGCTCTGGCCGATATGCGGTAGGTATGAGTGAAGAAATCGGCTATTACGAACCCCCTTCCGAAAATGTCCATTTGCTTTTCCCTCTGATCTCGCTCGTGTTGCGACTTGGTCCGGCTGACATTGAGCGGAAGTAGTATACTATACCACGTCTGTCGAGGAAATCACGTTGTAGACCAGGTACTCTGTCCCGAGAGCAGTACTGTTCACTACATCTATTATACCGCGCAACAGGGTCGAAGTCAATACCTCAATCCACTGGGAAATAACACACCCCAGCCGTACCGGGGCCGGTGTGTACACCCAGGGCGGGGGACAGTTCTGCTACCAGTGTCTCCACGCAGGTCAAACGTTCCTCTACTTCGGCCCGCAACTTCTCTATCTCCTCCAGAGCGGCGGCGTGGACGAAAGCCACCTTGACCCTACCCAGATGGCCGACCGTCTCCTCTATCATCTCCGCCATCCTGGCGTAGGCTTTGTCGCGGCTGCGCGCCGTGCCCAAGGGGACGATGAGCCCATCTTCCATACCAATGAGAGGTTTGATCCTCAATAGGGAGCCTACCAGATGCTGGGCTTTGCCAATGCGCCCGCCCATGTAGAGGTAGCGCAGGGTGTCAGCCGTCTGGATCATCGCGGTTTTGGGTATCATTTCCCTCACCAACTGCACGATGTCGTCCAGGCTTTTGCCCGCCAGAGCAGCCCGGGCCGCCTCGATGACCATCCACCCCTGGCACAGCGACACGTTGCGGCTATCAACAACTTCAATCCGAAGCTCAGGCAAGACCTCCCTGGCCATCTCCTTGGCCGTCATAGCCGACTGATAAGCTCCGCTACCGATGGAAGTCATGTGAATGGAAATGATCTCCCTGGTCCGCTGGGCCAGCCCTTTGAAGGCTTCCAGGTAATCACCTGGCCCTGGGTTGGCCGTTTTGGGCAGTTCCTTGGCCGTAGGCAGCCAGCGGAAGAACTCCTCCCGCTGTACGTCCACCAGGTCGCGCAAGGTCTCCAACCCCCGGTGTACGTAGTAGGGAACCACCTCAATGCGCAACTCCTCGATGAGTGCCTCTGGGATACTGGCACAACTGTCAGTGAGCACACCCACAACGGACATCTCGAATCTCCTTTCAAAATCTAGACGCGGGAGCGCGGAATAACGGAGTGCGCGGAGGCAACTACCACACCCGACAGATGAACCCCTTCAGATACTCCGACTCTGGAAAGGACAACAGGATGGGATGGTCAAAACCCTGAGTGAGCTTCTCGATTATCTGCACGTCGCGCCCGGCATCCACGCTGGCCCCAAAGACCACCTTCTGGAAGAGATCAGGGCTGATCGAACCAGAGCAGGAGAAAGTAAAGAGGGTACCGCCCGGTCGCAACATGTGCATGGCCAACAGATTAATGTCTTTGTAGCCCCGGCAAGCCGCTTGCACCTGAGACTGGGAGTAAGCAAACTTGGGTGGGTCGAGGACGATGAGGTCGAAGCTGCGTCCTTTATCACGGTATTGACGCAAAACTTGGAAGACATCTCCCTCAACATACTCATCGTCACGCTTGTCAAAACCGTTGAGGGCCACGTTGCGTTGAGCCAACTTCAGGGCCTCGGCCGATGACTCCACGTTGACGACTTTTTTCGCCCCCGCTCCAACGGCGTAGACGGCGAAAGCGCCAGTGTAGGCGAAGCAGTTGAGCACCGTCTTGCCACGGCAATACCGGGCCAGCTTCTGGCGGTTCTCCCGCTGGTCGAGGTAGAAACCTGTCTTCTGCCCTTGTTTTATATCAACAATGAAGCGGTATCCGTTCTCAATGATGTGCACCAGAGCTGGCCGCTCCTGACCGGCCAGGAGACCGGTTGCCGGAGGTAATCCCTCTTTCTCTCGCACCTCCACGTCACTTCGCTCGTAGATACCCCGAGATGGGAGCAATTCCCCCAGGAGGGAGACGATCTCTCCTTTCCATCTCTCAATCCCCAGGGTCAGAAGCTGGATCACCAGATATTCGTTGTAGCGGTCCACCACCAAGCCGGGCAGGAAATCAGACTCGGCGTTGACCAGGCGGTAGGCATTGGTAGTCGGGTCATCCTCTAAAGGTCGGCGGATGGCGACGGCGCGCTCCAAGCGATGCCGAAAGAAGCTTCGGTCAATGATCTCTTCCTCAATCCAGCTCAGCAGGCGCACCGTGATCTGGGAGTGGCGGTTGAGGTAGCCCTGGGCCAGGAAGCTGCCGCGTGAATCAACTACCGTCACGGTGTCTCCATCGGCACATTGGCCCTCGATGTTCTTTATGGCTCCGGAAAATATCCAGGGGTGGCGGTTCAGCACAGGCTTTTCCCGACCACGTTTCAAAACCACCTTTGCTCGTAAACGGTTGTCAGGGCTTTCCATCCCTCTTCTTTTCTTCTTCCTCTGCCAGCATTCTTCGCAGCACTTTGCCCACCATGGACTTGGGCAGTTCGGCCCGGAACTCGATGCGCTCCGGGATCTTGTACTCGTCCAGCCGCTCCTCGCACAACCTTCTGATTTCCTCCTCGGTAGCCTCCTCGCCATGCTTGAGGACAATGAAGGCTTTGATGAAAGCCCTTACCGCCTGTTCCTGGCGCTCGTAGGGGATACCCACTACCGCTGCTTCCAGCACCTTGGGGTGCTCGTACAACACCTCCTCCACGTCACGAGGATAAACGTTGTATTCGCCAGCGAGGATCATGTCCTTCTTGCGGTCAATGATCTGGAGGTAACCATCCTCGTCCACGCGGGCCACGTCGCCGGTACGCAGCCAGCCGTCCTGAATGACCTGGGCGGTCTCCTCGGGCATATTCCAGTAGCCAGCCATCACCTGCGGCCCCCTGACGGCCAACTCGCCGATCTGCCCTGGCGGCAGGTCCTCGCCTGTCTCCAGATCAATGATTTTGGCCTCAGTGCTGGGCACCGGCACCCCAATGAAACCGGCCTTGCGCAGACCACGCAGAGGATTGGCATGGGTCACCGGCGAGGCCTCGGTCAGGCCATAACCTTCCACCAGCTTGCCTTTGGTCAGCTTCTCGAAAGCCTCCTGCACCTCAATGGGCAACGGGGCAGCCCCGCTGATGCAGGCCCGAATGGAAGAGACGCGGTATTTTCTAACGCCAGGGTAATCGTTGAGAGCAGTGTACATGGTGGGCACACCAGGGAAAAAAGTGGGCTTGTATTTGTAGATGGCCTCGAGCACGTCCTTGGTGACGAAGGTGGGCAAAAGAACGATGGCCGAGGCCAGACAGACGGCCAGGTTCATGCAGACCGTCATACCGTAGGAATGAGAGAAGGGTAAGACCCCCAGAATGATTTCCTTGCCCTCCTGGGCATCGGTGATCCAGTGGCGAACCTGGATGGCGTTGGCCACCAGGTTGCGATGGGTGAGCATGGTGCCTTTGGGAACAGCCGTCGTGCCGCCGGTATATTGGATCAAGGCCAGATCCGAGGGGCTGACTTCCACATCCAGTCGCAGGCCGGGTTGCATCTTCAGCAGGTCCTGAAACCAGTGGACATTGGGTTCGCCACTTACCTCGACGCGGTGGCCTTCCTCTTTCTCCTTGAAAAGGGTGAACAGAAGACGCTGGTGTGAAGGGAAATATTCCTTGATGTTGGTGACGATGACGTGCTTGAGGCCCGCTCTGTCCCTGACCCGCTTGACCGCATCGTGGAACCGGCTCATGGTGACGATGGTCTCAGCGCCTGAGTCACGGACCTGACGTGCCAACTCTTCCTCGCCTGACAGGGGATTGCTCAAGACGACCACCGCTCCCGCCTTCAGCGCACCATAGTAGGAGATGACACATTGGGGCATGTTGGGCAGGAGGATCATGACTCGATCACCCTTCTTCACACCCAGCTTTCGCAGAGCAATGGCAAAACGGTTGGTCAGATCATCCAGTTCCCGGTAAGTAATCTTGCGACCGAAGAAGATCAGGGCTGTGCTGCGAGGATGGCGACGAGCTGCGCTCTCCAGGAAGCGATGCAGGGGCTGGCTCGGCAGGCTGATGACCGGCGGCACGCCCATCTCGTAGTGCTTCAACCAGGGTCTCTCTCGGGCCAGTTGCACTTTGGGCCCGCACTCGCGCCACGAGAGGGGTGCCAGTTCCAGGAAGCGCTGGATAGCCCGGTTGACGGCGTCGGGCCGCTCCAACTGGACCAAATGGGCAGACACAGGAATGGTCACTGACTGGACATTGGGAATCCCCTCAGCCACTGCCTGGTAGGAAGCCTGTGGAAAGACAAAATCCCTGTGGCCCATGACAGTCAAAGTGGGCACGGTCACTTTCGGCAGCAGAGCCTTGCCGTTCCATGTAGAGAGAGTGGCGTGGTAGAACTTTTTGAGGACGTAGGCCGGGGCTGACAATTGCCGGGGCACCAGGGAACGGATAGGTTCCAACCAGGCGGTCGGCAGCCTGAAGGTGAACCGAAGGAGTGGGCTGAGGCGGAAATCATTGGACATACTGACCAGGATCAGCTTCTCGATCCGTTCGGGGTGTTTGAGCGCGTAGGAGATGGCGATGGCACCGCCAAAAGAATGGGCCGCCAGCACAAACTTGTCGGGGACGACCAGGGCCTCCACGGCACGCTCTACGTCTCCCAACAACTCGTCCATGGTGTATTCCGAATCCGGCTTATCGGAAGCGCCATGCCCACGGAGGTCGAGAGCCACCACCCGGCTGTCCTCGCAGAAGAACTTGAGTTGATTCTCCCACTGAGTGGCTCGACCACCAAAGCCGTGCAGGAAGACGATCGTCTGCCCGGCCTCCCCCGGCTCGATGTCAATGGCACTCAGCCGCACGCGGGGTTCATCATAAACGACCACGTCCCTGCGGTACAGTTCCAGATCAAGTTCCACGATTGCACCTCCCCCATGGTCTTATCATTTTCGGCATATAAGGTGCCAGGCACTTCCTGAGCGATTGTAAAAGCTTATATGAGTCATTCTCAGCACTGATCTCGTTGCAAAGCCGTCTTGTAAGTGCCTGGCACCTCCCGGCTTCTCTTATTCTTGGCGCCGCAGAGTGATGACGCCAAGAATTATTAGGAGAGCTCCCACGAACTGGATCGTGCTGAGCCGCTCACCCAACAGAAAGAAAGCCATGATGGCCGTGAAGACTGGCTCCAGGGTGGCGATCAGGCTGGCCACGCTGACTGGCAGATACTTCAAGCTGACCATATACAGAGCAAACCCTACTAACGTAGGTCCTGCCCCCAGGACGAACAGCGTCAGCCAGCCGAGGGGAGCGTTGCCCATCGAAACGAGTTGGGCGGGCCTTTGAGTGAGCAGCAGAAACAACGCCCCAAAGCCAAAGGAGTAAGCCGTTGCCGTCCAGGGGCTGTAGCGCGGAGTTGACAGCTTGCCGAAGATACTGTAGAAGGCAAAGCCCACGCCCACGCCAATCCCGCATAAAATGCCCAGCGGATTCAACCGCAACTGGGTCAGATCGTAGGCCCCAGTTACCAGGACACAGCCGCCCAGGCTCAGAGCGACGGCCAACACCTTGAAGCGGGTGATGGACTCGTGGAAGAGCCAATGAGCGGCGATGGCCACGAAAGCTGGGCCGGTGTAGACCAGGACGACAGCCAACGTAGCGCCGTTGAAATCCACCGAGTAGACCCACAGGGCGTTGAAGACAGCCACGCCGAAAAAGCCGTACGCAGCAAAGAAGGGGACGTCCTGGCGTCTGATACGCAGTAGCGAAGGCCTGACCACAGCCAGGATGGCAGCTAGAACCGACGACACGATGATGTCACGCCAGCAGGCCAGAGTAAGCGGGGCGATAGCATAGTTAGCCAGGAGGTAGCTGATGAGAATGCCGGTAGTGGCCCAGAGGGTGGTGGCGGTGAAAGCGATGGCGTAGCCTTTGGTCATCGAAGGCTTGGGGACAGCGATGGTGGCTTCGGTGTGCGTCAAAGATCAGACCTCCCATCCTACTTGCCGCAACAATTCCTTGGGTTGCACCAGTGGCGGCAACAGAACGTTGCGATAAGGCAACGGCAATTGAGAGGCCATCGCCTTCAGTCGCCGCTGCAACTGGTCGCGATGCATCCGATAGTTGTTGATGAACGACTGGTCAAGCGTAGCCACAAAGCTGACGCCCATAACATTGCCCGATGGGGTCAGCCCAAAGGTGCCGTAGCTCAACACCTTGGCATCTTCAGGGGTGAAACCATGTTCACCCAAGCGGCGCGTCCACCTCTGGAAATAACGCCCTCGCCGCATCACCTCCACCTGGTCCAAGAAGAGCCGCATTGCCAGAATCTGCTCGCGTTGGCTGAGGATGTTGGCCGTTTCCGGGGTGATGAAGAGAGACGCCTGACCGCCACTGCTCAAGGCCAGCATGCGGAGCATCTCTTCCTCTGGCACAGTGGGACGGACACCCGTCCTGGCTTTGGCCAGAGCGGTAATGGCCTTACGTGCCACGTTCTTGTCGAGCAGCAATGACGGCATCGGTCGAAGCCTCGTGTTCCTTTAAGTCGTAGGGGCCTGTCGCATCCTCAGCAAAGATGCGATCCCAGAGAGCCTTTTCCTCCTCATCTGGTAGGGCAAAGTACTCTTCATAAGTCAGCCCTTCAAGAAATTCATCCTGAAGCGAGGGAGTGACTCCACCAGACATCTCCAGCGCCAACTGCCGGAAGTACTCAACTGCATTTGCCTCTTCTCGCCGCTCAGAGGCTGGCTTGATCTCTCGTAATTCGGGCACCAACTCGATCAGTTGGGCCATCTCTTCCCGACTCAACCGCCGCACGACGTCGGCCACTTTCCGTACCCGTACATCAATGGCTGTCATGACACTACCTCCGAAATATCCTCGCTATCACAATAGGTCATCGCTGGCATAGGCCAGGCATGCTCGGACATCTTCTCGTGTTAGGCCTGGATAGTTGCGCAAGATCTCCGCTTCAGTCCATCCCTGGGCCAGGAGATCAATGATGAACTCCACAGCGAGACGTGTACCCTTCACAACAGGTTTCCCCACAAGAATTTCTGGATCAACAACAATTCGCTCCTGCCAATTCATCGCGTGCCTCCTTGTCGTCCCAGGCATGACTCATGAAGACATCCCACCATGTTTGCTCTCCGAGTGGGGATTCTACGAAACCGTGCATTGCGGTCGGCTCTGATCAGGGATATGACTCGGCCGCAATGAGTTGTTCGCGTTCTTCAACCCGAGCGGGATCGTTGAGACGCAGGATCTTGACCGTTACCCGGCCCTGAGGGGTCAAGGGGCAGATGACGGGACCATCAAGCCGGAAATGGTCCTGCCAGACCTGAGTGCGTGGGTTCCAAAAAGGAACCAGGTCGCCAGTTTGAGGGTCAAACGAGCCAACGTTGGGTCCCTTGTATCGGTTACAGCGGGTACACGCCAGAGCAAGATTATCGGCTTCTGTTTGGCCACCGTGCTGTCGGGGGATGATGTGGTCGGGTTCGTGCTGGTAGACGACTGCTGCCTGGGGCAACAGACAATACTCACAGCGTCCCCCTGCGCGTTCAAACACCAACCGCCGCAAGGCAACCGCTATAACTTCACTCACTGGCTTCCCCTGCCGACTGTTTCCGTACCTGAGCTTTGAGCAGGGTCATGATGTGTTCGATTTGCTCGATTTCATTCAGTTCGGCCTGTTCCTCCGATGAGAGCATCCCTGCCTCATTCAGGGCCAGCAGGCGACGCAACCTTTCCTGAGCCCTTTCGGAGACGGTGTATGCGGCTACGTCGGACAGCGAAGGGCCGGTAGATAAAAAGTCAATGATCTCAGAGGCAGTTTGGACGGCAGGCGTCTTGAATCCGACCAGGCTCAACTCCAGCACGGTCGCCAGCCATGGAGACAAAGGACGCAGCCGTTGGGCCAACTTGTCCGGAACTTTCATTGTCATCTCTACCATCTTGGTTTCCTCCTGACTATGACGTAGACTGAGCAAACCTCAAATGCAGAACTCGCTTCGTGCTTTTCGTGATTCTGGCTCGCTCGTCCACGCGCCAGCCGGCCAGCCAGACAATGTGCCGGGGCGAGGCCACGACAGGCACCAAGTGCCGCCACGGGGCGGGAATCTTGACGTTGATCATGAATTCGCGCAGCGTGGTCTGGCTTCCTGCCAACCCCAGGGGCCGAAAGCGGTCGCCCGGCCGGCGGCGGCGCAGGACCAACTCTGAACCAACAACATCGTGGTCGAGAAAGGCCTGCCAGGGGTCTTGATTGTCCTCCCACCCTGGAGGCAATTCGCGTCTGCTCAGAAGGCGCGCCTCGACACGCCATGGACTCTCAGGCAACTGGGTCGTGCCGGGGACAGCCAGAGGCAGGCTGTCCACCGCCAGCAAAGGCAGGTCAGTGGGCAGTTCCACGTAACTCTCGTCGGCCACGGTAAAGGTCTGGTAGCTCATGGTCAGCAGCAGGCCCTGGGGCAGAGTGACCTGGGTGCCGGCCGGCTTTTCCAGCAGAGCGACGCGGGCATCCTCCACGTGGATCCAGTTGATGTTGCGCAGAGAGCGGCGCAGGCGGTGGATGGCCTGACGCAGGGTGGACCGTTGAAAACTGGTGGGCAGGCTCCGCCAGGCTGCCAGGTCGAACTTGATGACCCTATCGGATTCCGAGATGACCACTTGAGGCCAGAATCGGTCCAACTCGGCTCGCAAATAGGCATAGTCATCAGTGATGACCCTGGCCGAACGGCGCACCACCTCTCTGATGCCCGGGTTATAGCCCTCCAGGTAGGGAATCAGCTCATGGCGCAGGCGATTGCGGTAGTAGGTCGTATCCAGGTTAGAACGGTCAAAGCGGGGTTGGAGACTGTGCTCGGCGCAGTAGGCCTCGATTTCAGCGCGGGTGACTTCCAACAGCGGACGAATGAGGGTGAAGGCTCCTTGTCCCTTGTCCCTTTCCTCAAGCAGCCGATAATCGGACAAGGATATAGCTGGCAACATACCCCTCAATCCCGCCAGCCCCGCCCCCCGCAGCCAGTGCATGAGCACGCTTTCGGTCTGGTCGTCGGCGTTGTGGCCTACGGCGATGCGTTTGGCTCCAACTTGCTCGGCCACCTCAGCCAGGAAAGCGTAACGGGCGCGACGGGCCGCCTCCTCCAGCGAGAGCTTTTTTTCCGTGGCCAAAGTGGGCACGTCATAGGCCTCGACGGTGCAAGGCAGTCCCCATTCCTCGGTCAGCCTGGCCACGAAAGCAGCGTCCGCATCCGCTTCACTGCCACGCATCCTGTGGTTCAAATGAGCCACGTGCAACTCGATGCGGTACTCGCTGCGCAGGCGGTTCAGGATGTGTAGCAGACACAGCGAATCGGGGCCGCCAGAGACGCCGATTACTACCGTTTCTTCAGGGAGCAGCAGACCATACCTGTCAATTGTGTGACGAACCGTTGACACAACGTCCACTGCTAGTCCACCTTGTAGACCCTATCGCCCTTTCGCACCCTCTCGTTGACCTTGAGTCCCACCTCCTGACCCTTCTTGGCCACTTTGACGGCTTCGTGCTCGATTTCCATCGAATCCACCGTCTGCTCAAAATCGGTGGTGCTGCCGCTGATGTGGATGGTATCACCTACCTTCAGCGTGTCGTACAATGTGATCGCGGCCACACCGATCTTGGCCCAGTAGTGAGTCACCTTAGCCACTCGTTTTTCTGCCATGTGAGACACCTCACTCCATCTTGTACACTTTGTCGCCAGAGCGGGCTTGCTCCTGAACTGCGACCCCAATTAATTGGCCCGGCTCGCCTTTCTCAATGTCTTCGTGTTCCAACTGCATGGACTCTACCTTCTGCTGAAAGTAGGTCGTGGCTCCCTTGATCAGAATGGTATCGCCCACGGCGAGCTCGTCGCTCAGTTCAATCCCTGCCACGTGGATTTTGGAGAAGTAGTGCGTCACCTTCCCAATCTCTTTCTCTGCCATTTCAAAGACCTCCTTGTGAATTGATTGATTCTGCTACCACTATACCCCAACTGGCTTGCGTTGTCAAGGGGCTCTTTTTCGGTTTCGTGGCAGCCATCTTATCACATATTATACCACAACTTGGAGAGCGTTACACGTCTGGACATGTGCTTTTTTAATTGTGAGATTTGTGGTATAATTCAATCAAGGATAATTCCGGTCGGTTGACTGGGTTCACGATGGTTTGCGGCCTTCTATCGGGCCCGGTACAACAAATTTACAGTAGTTAGGAGGAAAATCACGTGTTTAGTCCCCTGAATGCCCTCTTGGGCCTCTTTTCCATGGATATTGGCATAGACCTGGGCACGGCTAACACCCTGGTGAATGTGCGCGGTAAAGGCATCGTTATCAACGAGCCCTCCTGGGTGGCTATTGAGAAGAAAAGCAGAAAGGTACTGGCTATCGGCATTGAGGCCAAAGAGATGGTCGGACGGACCCCCGGCAACATTGTCGCTATCCGACCTCTGCGCGATGGCGTTATCTCCGAATTTGACATCACCGAAAAGATGCTCCATTACTTCATTGAGAAAGTGCACAACCAGATGCTGCTTCCCATTCCCAGGCCGCGGACCGTGATTGGCATCCCCAGTGGCGTCACCGAAGTCGAGAAGAAAGCCGTCTACGACGCTGCCATCAGCGCTGGAGCTCGCGAAGCCTATCTGGTCGAGCAACCCACGGCCACCGCCATCGGGATAGGACTGCCCATCATGGAATCGCTGGGCAGCATGGTCATTGACATCGGAGGCGGCACCACCGAGATGGCTGTTTTCTCACTGGGAGGTATTGTCGTTAGCCGTTCCATCCGCGTGGCTGGCGATGAGATGGACGAAGACATCATGCAGTATGCCCGTCAGAAATATAACCTTCTCATCGGCGACCGCATGGCTGAGAAAGTCAAAATTACCATTGGGTCAGCCTATCCTCTACCAGAAGAGCAGACCATGATTATGAGGGGCCGTAACCTCATTACCGGTCTGCCAGAGTCCATCGAGGTTAGTAGCGTGGAGATCCGCGAGGCCCTATCTGGTTCCATTGGCTTGATCGTTGACACCGTGAAGAGCGCCCTGGACGATACGCCCCCTGAGCTAATAGCAGACCTGATGGAACAAGGTATCGCCCTGGCTGGCGGCGGGGCTCTCCTCCAGGGCCTGGCAGAGCGACTTTCGGAGGAGACCAAGATGCGGGTCTACGCGGTTGAGGACCCTTTGACCTGCGTGGCTCGCGGGGCAGGGAAGATCCTGGAGGAATTGGACGTTCTGAGCAAGATCCTGGCTACCACACAGCGCAGCGGGGCTGCACGTTAGCAGTGCCTCGGAAGTGGGCCTCCCTGATGCCGGGAGATCAGTACACGACAATGCTAAGGCGCAAAGCGCTAGGACACCAGCATGAAGCGATTGCAAAATAGACTCCCGCTGTTCGTCCTCCTCTCTCTGACCATAGTTGGGCTTGTCTTACACGAAACAGGCAACACACGGGCGGTCGAGAATCTGATCCTGAGGCCGGTGACCCCTGTCCAAGATCATTTGTCTGGTCTGGCCAACGATCTCAGCGACCTGGTTCAGACTTTCCGCGATTTACAGGAACTACGCCACCGTAACGAACAACTGCAAAGCCTGGCCGACAGCCTGATGATTGAGACCGTCCGTCTGAGGGAGCTCGAATCCGAAAACGAGACCCTGCGTCAGTTGCTTGAGTTCACCCAGGCCAACCCGACCGCCGGCTATAGGGCTGCTGAGGTCGTTGGCCAAGACCCCAGCAATCTCTTACGTTCCATCATCATTGACGCGGGGA
Source organism: Anaerolineae bacterium (assembly GCA_041862415.1). Classification (GTDB taxonomy): domain Bacteria; phylum Chloroflexota; class Anaerolineae; order E26-bin7; family E26-bin7; genus E26-bin7. The sequence continues at coordinate 13,736 of JBGVTF010000066.1, forward strand.
CCGGAGACGGAGTGGCTGAAGGCATGCCTGTAGTAACCGATCGCGGGTTGGTCGGTCGGATCGTGGAGGTCAGTTCCAGATCGTCTAAAGTCCTTCTGATAACTGATGTCTCCAGTTCGGTGAATGCCATCCTCCAAAGCTCACGGGCCACAGGGATAGTAGAAGGCAAAGTGGACGGCGGGCTGGTGATGAAATACATTCCCCAGACGGTGACGGTCAACGTCGGGGATATCATTCTCACTTCGGGCTTGGGAGCCACCTTCCCTAAGCGCCTGGTGATCGGCCAGGTCACTGCCGTGCAGAAGCTGGACATTGAAATGTTCCAGCGAGCTGAGATCAAGCCAACGGTGGACTTTGAGAGATTGGAGATCGTTCTGGTGATCACCAACTTCGAGCCCATTGAAATGGCCCAATAAAGGGGTGATCCACATCAACATCTACGCTTCTATTCTGCTGCTGATCAGCGTAGCTCTCATCCAGTCAACGGTTATGCCCCATTTGACCCTTTGGGGTGTGAAGCCTGACTTGATGCTCCTGGTGGTCATATCCTGGAGCCTCTTACGAGGAGCCAGGGAGGGAATCGTCTGGGGATTCATTGGAGGCCTCTGTCTGGATCTTTTCTCGGGCGCTCCCCTCGGACTGTCTGCCCTGGCCTTGCTTATCGTCAGCTTCTTCTCCGGCCTGGGAGAAGCAACCGTCTTTCGTACTCATGTCATCCTGCCTCTGGCGACAGTTTTTTTCGCCAGCTTTATTTACGATCTCATCTTCCTCCTCATGCTAAGAACGCTGGGCTGGTCTGTCGTATGGCTGGATAGTTTCATCAGGCTTGTCCTGCCAGCCAGCCTGTTGAACGTGTTGCTGACACCTTTGGTGTACCCGACCATACGTTGGCTGCACCGCAAGACCGGGCGAGGAGAAATGAGTTGGTAGAGAAAGGAGTGCCAACCGAGAATTCAAGAGCGACGGGGGAATCCATCTTGAGACGGAAGAGAGACTTCTCAATTCATTTTAACGTGGCCCTGGTCTGTCTCTTCGGTCTATGTGCGGTGACCCCTCTCTGGAGAGGATCACTGCCTCAAACTGCGGATGGGATCATACATCTCTACCGTCTCGTTGAACTCGACAACCTTGTCCGGCACGGCGTCCTGTTCTCTCGTTGGGCACCAGACTTGGTCTACGGCCTGGGTTTGCCTCTTTTCAGCTTCTACGCTCCTCTGTCCTATTATCTGGCTGAGGCCTTCCATTTGCTGGGCTCGAGCCTGGTCAATGCCCTGAAGGCTGCTTTCTGCCTGGGTATATTGGGCTCGGGGGCGACCATGTATCTCTACGTCAGGGATGTGTTTGGGGAAAGCCCGGCCATAGTGGCCGCCGTGGCCTATATGTATGCTCCTTACCAATTGTACGACAGCTTTTTCCGGGGAATCCTGCCTGAGGTTCTGATCCTGGCTCTCTTCCCTCTGGTGATGTGGAGCTTCCGAGGTCTGGCTACGCTGGGGAATCGGCGCTACATTGTCATCGGGGCTCTGGGACTGGCCGCTCTGCCCCTGACCCACACGACCTCCACTCTGCTCCTCTTCCCCCTGCTGGTGGCGTATGTCATTGCCTTACTGCTCTTTAGGGGAGAAAGGAAGCTCA
>JBGVTF010000067.1:0-22386 GCA_041862415.1 Anaerolineae bacterium
CGCTCCAGTTTCTTGCCGTCGCCCTCGATAGAAGGCAACTCGGCCGGGACATCCAGTTCGAGGGTGATGTGGTATTGCTCAGCCAGGAGGCGCAGCCGGTTGACAGTGTCGGTGATCAGTGGCACCAACGAGATGGGCCGGAGATCCAGGGTCAGCTCGCCGCTCTCCATGCGGGCCACCTCCAGCAGGGAATCCACCAGATCCATGACCTTCTTGCAACTACCCAGAGCCAGGTCAATAATCGTAGCGTAAGAAGCGAGCACATCTTCGGGCAATAGCTCCTGCAACAACTGGAGGCTGCCCTCGATGCAGGTAAGAGGGCTGCGCAGGTCGTGTACGATCAGGTTGGTGGTCTCCTGACGCAGTCGTTCCAACTCTGCCAGGCGTTCTTTTTCAGTGGCCAGTTGCCGGACACGGCGCGTGAGGCGGCTCTCGGCGCGGACGACGGAAGTGCGGACCTCGTCGGCATCGCGCAGACGGGTGCTGAGGATGTAACTGAGAGCGCGCAGGATCTCGACCCCGACGCCGGGCTGCTCGGTCATCAGCGTCTGCAGGTCAGCACGGGTGAGGCGAAGCAGATGAGCGTCCTCCACGACCACGACTGAAGCAGAACGAGGTCGGCCTTCCAAAAGGCTCATCTCTCCCAGCACTTCGCCCGGTCCCCGATAAGCCAGCAAGGTCGGTGCCTCACTTTCCAGGTCCTTGATGATGGCCACGCGGCCCGACCAGATGATGTAGAGCACGTCCCCCGGCATTCCTTCGCGGAAGATGACGGTCTTGGCCGGATGATGCTCACTATGCAGCAATTCTTTCAATCTCGCCCGGCTGGTCTCTGAGAAGGTGCTCAGGAAAGGGGGAACAGCAGGCGCTGCGGATGGTCTGCTCGCATCAGCCCAATCCTTCCAGGCCGGAGATTCGAGGTTTTCCTGTTCTGGGGGGACACCAGGTTGATCTGTGTCGGTCATTTACATCACCTCGTCTGGTCGAGTGCTGGGGCTTTTGCCTCAGAGAATCGCTCCTCGTTGACCTGTCTGTATACTGCTTTGAGAGAGCGGTAGACCTTTTTGTAGGCGGCGAACAGGCAATCGTAGACCCCAGCGTGGTCTGACCGGGGTTCGAAGGTACGGGTGACTTTGACCACGTCCTTGAGTGCTGCAAAGTCGGAATAAATGCCCAGGCCGATGGCGGCAATGAGGGCTACACCCACCGCCCCCGCCTCCTGCGGGTCGGGCACCGTTTCGATGCGCTTGCCCGTTACGTCGGCAATGATCTGCATCCACGGGGCACCCTGCGCCCCCCCGCCGATCACCCGAAACACCTCCTGGCGATGGCCGAAGCTGCGCTCCATGACCTCCATAATCCAGCGCAGGTTGTAGGCCACCCCCTCGTACACGGCCCGCAGCAGGTGCTCGCGCTGATGGTCTGCGCTCAGGTTGAAGAAGGTGGAACGCACAAAGGTGTCGGCGATGGGCGCCCGCTCGCCGTACATCCAGGGCGTGAAGATGAGGTAGCCGGAACCGGGCTCGATGGCCTCCACGTCGCGGTCCATCAGGGCGAACACGTTCTCGATGGCAGGGTCTTTCTGCTCCTCCCGGTAGAAATGGTCGGCGATCCACTGCAGACAGGCCCCGGCCGTTTCCGTTTCGGCGATGAGGAACGCCTTTCCAGGGTCGGCGGAGTGGATGCTGGCGATACCGTGTTTGCCGGTGACGATGCGTTCCGTCACCACCGCCACCCAGCCTGAGGTGCCCAGAGAGATGTGTCCCTCTCCCTCGCCCACAGCCCCGGAGCCCACCGCCGCCGACGGCGCATCGCCCGCCCCGGCGATGACCGGCGTACCCTCCAGCAGTCCGCACTCGGACGCCGCCTGCGCCGTGAGCCCGCCGACCCGATCGGTGGACTTGATCAGGGTGGGAAACTTGGCCTGGTCCAGGCCGATGTAATTGAACAGCCAGGTCAACCATTGCTTTTTCTTCAGGTCCAGCCCCACCACCGAGGCGGCTGTCCAATCGGCCACCATCTGGCCGGTGCTGCGATAGAGGAGGTAGCCGCTGACGTCCAGGAATTTGGCCGTGCGGTTGTAGACGTCGGGCTCGTTCTGCTTGAGCCACAGCATCTTGGGCATCACGTCCTTGCCCGAGAGGGGAGCGCCGGCCAGAGCCGCGAAGACCCGTGGGCTCAGAAAGCGGCGCATGATCTGTTCGGCCTGCCTTTGGGCCCGCGCATCCAGCCAGATGATGCCCGGTCGCAGCGGCTGACCGTCGGCCGTCGTGGGCACCACGCCCAGCATCTGGGTCGAATAGGTCACACACAGGATCTCGCTGGGCTGCACCCCGCTCTCGGCCAACAATTGTTGGGTGCTGTGGGTGACCGCCCGCCACCAATCTTCGGGCTTCTGTTCCGCCCAATCGGGGCGGGGATAGGCGACCTCGTAGGGCTCGAAGGCACTGCCGTGGATGTGGCCCTGTGGGTCCACCAACACTGCTTTGTTGCCACCGGTGCCCACGTCGTGGGCGATGATGTACTCGCTGGCCATGGCCGTCTCCTTTCCGTGTTGCTAGCGGTCCATCCGGCGCCGGAGGTGTACCCACCGTTCCGGGTTGAAGCCGTGAGATCCATAGAAATATTGGACCACCTTGTTTTCTTCATCAGCTATGGCCTCGATGGCCAACCAACCCTGCTCGCGACAGTGGTCCAACACAAAGTTGATGATCTGCCGGCCCAGCCCGCGTCGGCGGAAGGGCTCACGTACGAACAATCCATCGAGGGTTACGCACAGCCCACCGTATTCGACGCTCAGGCTGGGCACCAGCATGAAGTAGCCAGCCACTTCGTCGCCCTCGTAGAGCAAGTGGATTTCGGCCAGGCCGGGCTGGCTGAAGATCAGGTCCACTGCCCGGCTGATGTTGTCACGCTCAGCCGCAATGTCATAATAGGTCCAGAGTTCATTGATCAGCTCGATGACGGTCTCCCGCTGGTCCGGCGTTGCCAGTTTTATCTCCATGATGACTCCCTTCTTCTGTGTTCCGCCTGTACCGCAACAGTGGTGCCTGCATCGCAACAGTGATAGATGTGACCTCGTCCTAACAAATCCCATCTAAGATTATATCATCATTTCACTGGTCTGACAATATGGCTGCACAAGCCCTTCCCTCAGGCCCACCTTGACGCTTTGGGTGCCTTCTGATACAATGGATTTTGCACGAATCCACAAGGAGCGAGGCGCGTACAGACGATGTCCCTACATCGAACCTTGGCCATTATGCGCAAAGAATGTCTGCACATCATCCGCGACCACCGTACCCTGTTTCTGGTCACCCTTTCCCCGGCTTTTCTCCTTTTCACTCTCACCTATGTCTTGACCTTTGACGTCCAGCAGGTCTCTTACGCTGTGCTCGATCAAGACAGGAGCGAGTTGTCGCGGCGGTACGTGGCTGGCCTCGTCAGCGAGGAGAACGTCTCCCTGGCAGGCTACGTATCGAGCTACAGTGAGGTAGATGGCTGGTTTCTCCGTCGCCAGGCGAGCGCTGTGATCGTTATCCCACCTGGCTTCCAGTCCGATTTGGGACGCCGCCGTTCGGCTACGATCCAGGTGATTCTCGATGGTACAGACCCCGTGATAGCCAACGATGCTCTGGCCCGGGTCCGTGCCCGCACCCAGGGCTTTATCGCCCAGGATGGATGGGGGCCTCTGTACCCCCCCGGCGCAGCGTCGGCTTCCGCCTTGCCTGCAGATGTGCGCCTGCGCATCTGGTATAACTCTGGCGAGCGTTCTCTCTTCAGCCTGACGCCAGGCCTGCTGGGCGTGGTGCTGGTTATGCCCACGATCTCCTGCGCCGTGGCCCTCGCCCGTGAGAAAGAGACGGGCACCCTGGAGCAACTGCTGTCCACTCCTATGGGGCGGGCCGAGTTCTGGTTCGGCAAACTGATACCCTACGTCATCAGCGGCCTTCTGAGCTGTGTCCTGGCCACCATGGTGGCGACCGTCTGGTTCAAAGTTCCTTTCCGTGGAAATTGTCTGGCCTTTGGTTTGTTGACCCTGGGTTTCCTGGTGGCCACCGCGGGACTGAGTCTGCTCCTGGCCAGCTTTGTATCCAGTCAGCAGGCGGCCATGATCGGGACTTTTCTCATCTTCTTTCTGCCCAGCTTCTTTCTCTCAGGTCTCTACCAGCCCGTTCCCAAAGAACTCTCGCCCAGCACTTTGGCATCCTACAGCCTGCCTAACACCTACTTCGTGACCATCGCCCGTGGCGTTTTTCTGAAAGGTGTTGGCCTGGCCGAACTGTGGCTGGAGACGCTGGCCCTGGCTGTGCTGGGGGTCGTATCCCTGGGTCTGGGGATTGGCCTGTTTCGGAAGAAACTGGGGTGATTTTTGAGTTGTAAGGCCCGTATCGGCTGTGCCGCAACAGTGGCGCCTGTGCCGCAACAGTGGCGCAACAGTGGTAGAGAGATGCTCCATCGTATCTGGCAACTGGCTTTCAAAGAGTTCATCCATTTTAGTCGCGACAGGCTGACCACGCCTTTCATCATTTTGGGGCCGCTCCTTCAGTTGGTGTTGATGGCCTGGTCAACTTCCAGGGACATAGAACACCTTTCTCTGGTTGTCTTCGATCAGGACAGAAGCCAGATCAGCCGGGCTCTGGTCACGGCCGTGACCAACGCCGGGATCCTCGATGTCACTGCCTATCCCGATTCTATGGAAGAGACTCAGCGGCTGGTTGAGGGAGGGAAGGCCATGGTGGCCCTTGTTATCCCACCTGGCTTCGCTGCCGAGTTGGAGGCCACCAACAGCGTGCCCCAGCTCCAGGTAATCATTGACGGCTCCAATATGCTTGCCTCCGGCGCAGTTCGGCGGGCCATAGAAGGGGCCGTCACTGAATGGGGACAGAAGCTGGCTTACCAGTGGGGCGCAGCCGGGGACGCAGGCACGCCTATTGATCTGCGCATGATGGCCCGTTTCAACGAGGAATTGGAATATGGCCTCTACGCCATCCCCGCTGAACTGGGCCTGGTCGTCTATATGGTGACTTTGATGGTCGCGGCCGTTGGCATCGCCCGGGAACGGGAGTTGGGCACCCTGGAGCAACTGCTGGTCACGCCGGTAACCAGTCTGGAGTTGATCCTTGGCAAGGCTATTCCGGCGATGGTGATCGCCTGTGTGGACTTTGTCTTGCTTTTGCCACTGACCGTCTGGGGGTTCAACGTACCTTTACGGGGCTCTGTGTGGTTGCTGCTCTCCCTGACCCTGCTGTTCATCACCGTGGAGTTGGGGTGGGGCATCATGCTCTCGGCCATAGCTCGCGACCAGCACCAGGCGTTGCTTTTCGTCTTCTTGCTGGCGATGATGGAGATGGTCTTCTCCGGCTATATGGTCTCAGTGGAGAACATGCCGCCATTGCTGCGCGCGGTTTCGAACCTTTTCCCCATCAAGCACTATCTCATCATCGTCCGCCATATCATGGTGAAGGGCGTTGTTTTACAACATATCTGGGTAGAAGCAGCCGCCCTGATCGTATTAGGCATGGGCAGCCTGACGGCAACGTTCCTGATTCTGGGCCGGAGGAGAGTGGATTGAAAGGAGAACACAATAAAAGTCAACATCCCCTTGTGCAAGCCTGAGAACGTGGATTTCCCAAGACAAGAAAGGAGCAGTCATGAAAGAGTATCGTTTCATCCAGGTAGACGTTTTCACTGGCAGGCCCTTCGGCGGCAACCCGCTGGCCGTCTTCCCCGAGGCCGAGGGGCTGACCACGGAGGAGATGCAGCGCCTGGCGCGAGAGATGAACCTCTCGGAGACCACCTTTGTGTTCCCACCCAAGGCACCGGAAGCCGATTTCAAGGTACGCATCTTCACCCCGGCGGCTGAACTGCCTTTCGCCGGCCACCCCGTGGTCGGCACCCACTGGGTCCTGGCCCACCTGGGGCGCGTGGACTTGCGCGAGCCGGTGACGCAGGTGCGCTTCGAACTGGGGGTAGGCGTGCTGCCGGCCGACCTGCACGTGACCGGTGGCCGGGTGGAGCGAGTGGTGATGACCCAGGATCGGCCCACGTTCCACGCCGTGCTGGAGGACCTGACCGACCTGGCCGAGGGGCTGGGCCTGGCCCCCGAGGCCATCACCGAGACGGGGTTGCCGGTGCAGGTCGTCTCCACGGGAATGCCGCAGATGATGGTGCCGGTTCGCTCCCTGGCCGAGGTACAAAGTCTGGACGCCGCTCAACTCAACGTCGCCGCTCTCAACCGGGCCTGCCGCGCCGTCGGCACCGAATGTGTGCTGGTCTTTACCTTCGAAACGGAGCAACCCGAGGCCACGGTCCACGTGCGCCTGTTCGCCCCGCTGTTAGGGGTGCCGGAGGACCCGGCCACTGGGAGTGCCAACGGCGCGCTGGGGGCCTACCTGGTCCACCACCGGGCCGTGCCGGTCACCAAGCCGACTGTCTACGTCCTCAGCGAGCAGGGCGCGGAACTGGACCGGCCCAGCACGGTGTACGTGGAAGTGGACCTCACAGGCGAGGAGGTCACCGCCGTGCGGGTGGGCGGGCAGGTGGTGCCGGTGGCTGAGGGCGTGGTGCGGTTCTGAGAAATATGGCGACTTCCGCCTCTTCCTGCCCTACGTTATCTTCAGGAAATGGACCGCTTCCTGGCGGCGTTTGAAGATTGAGCAGGCAAGGAGAGAAAGATGGACCTGGAGAAAGCCATCGCCTACGTAAAAGCCCGGGGCAACGCCGTCGAGCGGGCCCGACTGGCGGCCATCCTGCGCGATGAACCGCCACTCGAAGCGGCGCTCCAAGAACTTGCCGCCCTCCAGAAGCCGGACGGCGGCTTTGCCTACTGGGTTCGGGAGGTGAGCAACGTCTGTGACACTGCCTTCGTGCTCCAGTGGTTCGATGACCTGAAGGTGTACCGGGGGCCGATTGTGGATCCGGCCTGCCGCTTCCTGCTGGATCGCCAGCAGGAGGACGGCGGCTGGGATGAAGTGGAGGCGGTGCGAGCCCTGAACCCACCAGAATGGATGATCCCTGGTCGGATCGAGACCCGCGTCTGGCTGACGGCCTACTGCGCCCATGTGCTGATCCGCTTCGGCTATGCTAAAGCTCCTGGCACCTGCTGTCCGACGGACTACCTGCTTGCTCACTCTGACGAGACTGGCCGGTTGGCTGGCTACCTGCGGGCCACCTGGCTCGCCCTGCCCATGCTGGCTTTCTACCCCGGACCGGACTCGGAACCGTTTCGCCGGGCGCTGGCTGTGGCAGAGGCCGCCTATTCACCCGATTGGGAGGGCTCCTACCTGGCGTGGCTGCTGCGCTGTCTGCAGGACGCCGGGTTGCCGGCTGATCATTCCCTGGTCACCCGCTGCCTGGCCGACCTGAAAGGCAAGCAGCGGCCAGACGGGAGTTGGGAGCCCGAGGAGGGCGAGGGCGAGGAGCACGCCGTCAACGCCACCGTCGCAGCACTGCGGGCGTTGAAAAGCTACGGGCGGATCTGATACACGCCCCGTCCCTGCTTCGAAAGCGAGCGACCCTAATGGAGAAGGCGGAAGCGTCCAGAAATCTGCGAGTTGTTGCCAGCACGTCTTTCCTGGCCGGTCTCTCTTACAGCATGACGCAGGCGGTGTGGCAGCCTTTTGTCCTCAGCCTGGGTGCGCCGATGAGCACCTTGGGCTTGCTGGAAAGCCTTGGCGGGCGGAGGGGTGTGGTGACCGCCCTGATCCAGCCCGTTAGCGGCTGGCTCTCCGACCATCTGGGAAGGAAACCCCTCATCGCCCTGGGCAGCCTGACTGGCCTGATGGCCGTTTCCCTGTGCGTTCTGGCGGCCATCACCGGCGACTGGCGGTGGCTGCTGCCGGGGGTCATCCTCCTGGGAGTCGCTCTGGCTTCCCGTCCAGCCGAAGGCTCGCTGGTCGCCGAATCGGTGCAGGCCAGCCGGCGCGGCACGGCTTACAGCATCCTTTGGGCCTTCTGGATCGCGCCGGGCGTGTTTGCGCCAGCCCTGGGTGGCTTCATCGCCGACCGCTGGAGCTTCACTCCGGCCTTCCTGCTGCGTATCGGATTGGAGGCCCTGCGTCTGCTGCTTATCCTCTGGCTGCTGCAGGAAACCTTGAACCGCGTCAACGGAAGAGTCTCCCTGAGCGAACTGAAAGCGGTACTGGTCAGGATGGTCGTGCCTCCCAGGGAACTGCGTGGCTTCTATTGGGCCATGGCCGTGGACATCTTTGTCTGGGGGCTGGGGGCCGCCCTTCTCTTCGGGATGCTGAGCGAGACCTACGGCTTCACCACCTTCCAGTTGGGGGTGATGTCCGGTCTTCTCTCCTTCGTCTGGGCGCTCTCCCAATTGCCCATCGGGCGTTGGATAGATCGCTACGGCTGCAAGCCCTTCCTGGCGCTCTCTGAGGCGATAGGCATCCTCGTCGTCGGCGGATGGCTGTTCAGCACCGGTTTTCCGGCCTTCGCCGCCCTGCACGCCTGCTTTGGCCTCATGGCTGCCACCTGGGCGCCAGCGCAACAGGCGCTCCTGGCTAACAGCGTCCCTGAGAACCAGCGGGGAGAGGCGATGGGGGGGCTCTCTGCCTTCCGAGGGCTGATTGGCTTTCCGGCCCCTTACCTCGGCGGTCTGCTCTACGACCGCTTCGGGTTCCAGGCTCCCATCCTGGCCAACCTGGTGGGCGTTGTCCTGGCTCTGGTGATTATCCTCCTCGCGGTGAAGGAACCGTCGCTTACGGAGCGTGACCGATGAGAGACTTTCGGCGCGGTTTGCTGGCAACGCTGCCACTGGCCCCAGGCGTGGTCGCCTTCGGCCTGCTCTACGGTATGATGGCCCGTCAGGTAGGGTTCAGATTCTGGGAGGCATGGACCATGTCGCTCATCGTCCATGCTGGCTCGGCCCAGTTCACTGCCCTGGGGATGTGGGAGAGCACCGGTGCAATCCCCATCATCCTGACCACTCTGGTGATCAACCTGCGCCACCTGCTGATGGGTGCTTCGGTGGCCTCGCATCTGCGTGGACTATCCCCGCTGTGGAAGGCGCTTCTGGCTCTGTGGATGTCCGACGAATCCTACGCCCTGGCCATCGCTGAGTACGAGCTAGGACGGGGGAGCCATTGGTATTTTCTGGGAGCTAACGTTGGCGTCTATCTGACTTGGCCGACCAGTGGCCTGCTCGGTGCGCTCGTCGGCGCGGCCATCCCCGACCCCAGCCGATACGGGCTCGACCTGGTGTTCCCGCTGGCCTTCCTGGGGTTGCTGACGGCCTTTCTGAAGGATCGCATCAGCCTGGCGGTCGCGCTGGGCGCGGGGGGGCTGGCGCTGCTGTGGGCAGACCTTCTGCCCGGCAAGTGGTACGTCGTCGTCGCCGGCCTGCTGGGCAGCGGGTTGGGCCTGCTGCTGGAGAAGGTGAAGGAAGCATGGACAAACTCTTGATCTTCACCGGTATGGCGCTGGTGACCTATTTCACCCGTTATGCGATGATCGCCGCCCTGGGACGGGAGGTGCCCTTGCTCCTGCGACGCTGGTTGCAGCACGTGCCGGTGGCGGTCCTGGCGGCGCTCATCGTCCCAGCCGCCCTGGCCCCCCAGGGAGAACTGGAGCTCGGTCTCCATGCCTGGGCCGTGTTGGCGGGGGCGGCTGTCGCTTGGCGCACTCGCAACGTCCTGCTGACCATCCTGGGCGGGATGGCCGCTTTCTGGCTGCTGAGGGCGCTTGGAGCGTAGGTAGGGAGGAAAAGCATGACCTGGCTGATTACACCGGAACAGACCCTTTCTGCCGCCCGACAGGCAGGGCTCACCGACGAAGAGAAATTGGCGGGCGTCGCTGTGTTGACTTTTTCGAAAGCGGTCGTGGATCGGCTGGAGGCGCTCTGTGGGCTGGAGGACACGGCCTGGATCGCGCCGCAGCACCACCCCTATGCGGCCGCTGAGATCGTGAAGCGCGGTGCATTTGAGGGGATAGGCATCACGGTGCTTGTCCCGCCAATGGGGGCCTCTCCGCTAGCCTGCATCGTGGAGGATCTGGCCGCTTGCGGAGTGCAGGCCATCTTTCTGGTCTGTGCCGCCTGGTCGCTGGGGCCACCGGTGCAGTTTGGTGATCTGATCGTGCCCGCCTTCTCTGTCGGCCCCGATGGGACCTCGATTCATTACGGCAACACCTCGGGCCAGGTCCACGCTGATCCGGCCGTGGTCAAAGTCTTGACAGCGGCCTGCCGCGAGCTGGGAGCAACGGTGCACGTAGGCGGAAACGCGTCCTGTGAGGCGCTGTACCGCATCACGCCGCAGATGGCAGAGGGCTTTCGTGAGCGTGGCTGCCTGTGCATGGAGAACGGCGAGGCCAGCACGTTGTTCGCTGTGACCCAGGCGCTGGGAGTCCTCGGCGGTGTGCTCTTCCAACCGTACATCGAACTGGCGCAGGGCTGGGACCCCGCCCGTCTGCGTGACGAGCGCTACCGCACTGCCTGTCGCCTCCAGGCAGAGGTCGTGCTAGAGGCCAGCGTCCGGCTTGGTCGGCAGGGGCTGCTAGAGAGCGAGAAAACCATAGGGCACTCCCCGCCCTGATAGTGAATGACCTTCTCGGGGAAGTTCTGACTTGCAGAAAACAGAACTTTGGAGTATAATATTCAATGAGCCTGAGTGCAAGAAAGTTGTGGCTTCTCTTATGTCGTGCGGGTGTAGCGCAGTGGTAGCGCATCTGCTTCCCAAGCAGGCGGCCGTGGGTTCGAATCCCATCACCCGCTCCTCTAGGCGGTAACCTCCGCCCGTGGACACAGAAAGCTTCCGCCCGTTCAAGCCGGAAGCTTTCTGTGTGTTCGGACATCGAAGCATTGCGCAGCTAGGTAGCGCACTTGCATGGGGTTCAAGCAACCCTTTTCTGTTTGTTTGAAAAAGCGCCTGGCAGTTTCACACCTGCCAGGCGCTTTGTTCAACATTTTCGAGCAAATCTAATGGCCTGGGATACGGTGGAAGTTGAGACCTTTCATTCCGGCTCAATTTCTAATGCCAAGACGCCCAACGCTTCCTTCTCCGGCGGGTAGATGGCTTGCAGCCCTTCAAGGAGTTGTCCAGGTGACACGTCGGGCGCGATGGAAGCTGCGTCCTCATGAGCCAACAGTTCCTCAAAGCTGGCATAGCGCCCTATCCGCCGGATGACGAACGGGTGCTGATCATTGAGCAACAATCGGTCGCCCACCTGCAAGCGCGTGATGTTGCTGTACCCCACGCGGACTTCAACGGTCTTGCGTCCTGCAAGAATGAGCTGCAGATATTCGTCTTTGATCCACAGGGTCTTGGTGCGCATCTCATCCTACCCCGCCCCCAGACCTTCCCATTCGGCCACCAAGCGGCGCAATTCCTCCTCCACCTGGGCGTACTCGGTGCCCAACTCGGTCAGATGGGTCACGTCCTGCGCAGCGCTGGCTGCCGTCAGATCACCTGCCAGGGCTGCCAGCCGATTCTCCAGCCCGGCGATGGCGTCCTCCAACTCTGCCATCCGCCGGGCCCGCCGCTCTCGCTCCCGCCTCTCCGATCGCTCCTCACCTCGCCTATTCTCTTCCCTATCCTTCGGCTGCTCTCTCTGCTCTGGTTCCTCCCTCTGGGCCCTCTCGGCAACGTACTCCGAATACCGGCCCCGGTGCACGTGCAGCGTCCCCCCTTCGACGGGGCTCAGGGCAGGCCCTTCGACGGGGCTCAGGGCGGGCCCTTCGATGGCCCACACCTGGGTCGACAGGGCCTCGATCAGATACCGATCATGGGAGACGAAGAGGATGGTGCCGTCGAACTCCAGGATCACTTCTTGGAGCACCTCCTGCGAGGCGATGTCCAGGTGGGTGGTCGGTTCGTCCAGCACCAAAAAGTTGGGCCTGGTCAGGGTGAGCTTGGCCAGGGCCACTCGCATCCGCTCCCCGCCGGAGAGGTCGCCGATGCGCTTGAACACCTCATCGCCGCTGAAGAGGAAACGACCAAGAAAGCCACGAGCCTTTTCCAGCGGGAGGTTCTCCACGTTCAGGATTTCGTCCAGGATGGTGCGCTCTGGCTCCAAACCATCGTCGCTCACGGCCTGCGGCAGGTAGCCGACGCGCAGGCTGGCCCCCAGCCGCACCTCACCGGCCAGTGGGGGGAGCTGCCCCAGGATGGTGCGGACAAGGGTCGTCTTCCCGGAGGCGTTTGGGCCGATGAGCGCCGCCCGCTCGCCCCGTCGCAGGTCCAGGTCAGGACAGGAGCAGAGGCGGAGGTCACCGTCGTCGGTGTGATGTCCGACCACCAACTGGCTGGTGGCCAGCACCAGATCGCCGCTGCGAGAGGCGGCCTGCATCGAGAGCCTCATCGTCCGGAGCTCACGGGGTCGCTCCAGGCGCTCCAGCCGGTCGAGGTGCTTCTGGCGGCCGCGAGCCTCTCTGTGCCGCTGGCCCGCTTTGTAGCGACGGATGAACTCCTCGGTCCTCTGGATGTATTTCTGCTGGGCCTGGTATTCGGTCAGGCGGCGGGTCATCCGCTCGGCTCGCAGCTCGACGTAGCGGCTGTAGTTGCCGGGGTACTCCTCCAGCCGACCGAAGGCCAGTTCCCACACCCGGCCCACCACCCTGTCCAGGAAGTAGCGGTCGTGGGCCACAACCACCAGGCTGCCCGGCCACTCGATCAGGTAGCCCTCTAGCCACTCCAGGGCGGCCAGGTCCAGATAGTTGGTCGGCTCATCGAGGAGGAGAAGGTCGGGTTCCTCCAGGAGCAGCCGGGCCAGGAGGGCGCGGGTCTTCTGCCCGCCGCTCAGGTGTGAGATGGGACGCTGATGCTCCTCCTCTCGAAAACCAAGCCCGCCCAACACCCGACGGATGCGGCTCGCGTAGGTGTAGCCCCCGGCCATCTCAAAGCGCGTCTGCGCCTGGCCGTAGCGGGCCAGCGCCCACTCGCGCTGGGCAGAGTCGGCCATCGCCCGCTCGAGCTTCCTCAACTCTGCCTGTTGAGCCCGGAGATCGGCAAAGACGGTCAGCATCTCGTCGTACAGGGTGCGCTCGCCAGGCAGGTCCGGATGTTGTGGCAGATAGCCAATGCGCAGCCCTCGCGCCCGATGGACCCGGCCAGAGGTGGGGGTGTCCAGCCCGGCCAGCAACTGCAGCAGAGTGGACTTGCCGTGCCCGTTCGGGCCGACCAGGGCCACCTTGTCGCCCCGGCCGATCTGCAACGACACGTCCCAGAACACGTCCTGTGCACCGTACGATTTGGCCAAGCCATTGGCGGTTAGAATCGTCATAGCTACGACACCCTCGGCACCCTGGACAGGATCTTCGACACCACCTTGTAGTGGATGACGCCCAGCCAGGCCGCCTTGCCTTCGCCGCGCAGGTAACCCGCATCGGCCGTCTGGCCACAGACCAGACAGGTCACCGAGCCCCGGCGCGTCGTCCCTTCGGGCCGTTTGCGATCCGTCAAGGTCCAACCTTCCCTGAAAACACCCGGGCCTGCACAGCCCACACGGCCAGGCGGCTGCGCTGCCACAGCCAGACTGTTTGCATTAGGGTGCTGATGGCAAAAGCCATCAGGCCGATATACAACCCAGTTACCTGCCCCCAGGCTACACCGGCCGAAAAGATCGCACTGCTGGCAAGCAAGAAGATCGCCATCGCCTCGGTGATGCCGCGCGTGCGGCGGCTATGCACAAGGGTGCCTTGATACCAGTTTTGCAGGACAGTTAAGCCAGGTATCGGCAGCGCAATCCGCAAGCCCCAATGAGCCAGTGTGGCCAGCGGTGGGGCAAGTGCCGATAACCGCCGAAACCAGAGCTCCGCCAGGGGCGTAACGGCTATGATCAGCAGCAGGACGGTCGTCAATGCGGCCAGCAAAGCCGCGAAGCGGCGCAAGTTATACACCGCACGCGGCTCATCCAGCATCGTGACAACGACTTCATTGTAGGCAAAGCCCAGGCTGCGCAGCATAAAGATCAACCCGGAGACGACGGGCCACACGGCCAGCGACTCTAGGGCATCCGGCATACGGCTGAGAGCCGCGCTGCCTATAGGCTGCACCAGCAAATTCAGCAGTGAGGTCATCGCCAGCGGGGTGTAAAAGTCCAGGAAAGTGCGGAAGGTCAGGGGCTGCTCGACGGGTGCAGTCTGCCTGAGCTGGTCGCGCAACACAGGCCGTACGCGCAGTCCAGCATAGATCGCCTCGCTGACGACCCCTGTCGCGACGGCGCTGGCCGCAACGACGATACCGGGGATGACGCCGATCAGATAGCCAATGCCCATCACCAGCCCATCGGCGCTCAATCGAATCAGTGTCCCGAACCCCACCGCCCGCGAGTGACCAAAGCGGATCAGCACGCCTTGGTTAAAGCGGCGATAGGCAATGGACCACGTCCAGGGTGTCATGATCATCAGACCCATCCGGGCCGGCTCGACGATCTCCGCTGGTGCACCGATTAACCCGACCACCACGACGTAGTAGAGCGGCGTGAAGGCGATCAGCACGTGGAGCATGGTCAAAAGCGCTCCCGCGCGCATCATGAAGCGGCTCAGCTTACGGTATGAGTCCCAGTCTTTACTGAGAGCCGTCGAGGCAGACAGCAACATGATGATCGGCGACTCGATGACCAGCGACACGGGAAAGACGACACCACCGTAAGCCGCTAGGTTGATCTCTGGGTTGGCCAGCCGCGCCACGACAGCGCTTAAGGCCGGGAGTTCGACAGCCATCAGCAGCCAACTGGCAGCCAGCGGCCACCATATCTGCACGATGCGGCGCATGGGCAACGGCCGTCGAGAGGGATGGGTTGGTGTCATTTGCTATTCTTCAGTGATGGTTATCTTTTCGATGACGTCGCCGATGGCAATGGATTGGACGACTTCCATCCCTCCGATCACTTGACCAAAGGCCGTGTAGCCTCCATCGAGGAAGGGCGTCGGGGCCAGGGTGATGTAGAACTGGCTGCCGCTGGAGGCACGCTCAGGGTTCACCTCATCTGGCAGCCGGGCCATGGCGATGGCGCCCTCGACGTGGGGCAACTGAATCTCGGCCGGTACGGTGTAGCCAGGTCCACCGCCACCGGTGCCCGTCGGGTCGCCCCCCTGGATGACAAAGCCAGGCTCCACCCGGTGGAACGTCAGACCGTCGTAAAAGCCCTGCTCCGCCAGGAAGATGAAATTGTTGACGGTCAGCGGGGCGGCGCTGGCGTCGAGTTGGACGACGATGTCACCCTTGGCTGTCGAGATGGTGGCGACGTAGGTCTTATTGGGGTCAATCTGCATCTCTGGCATCGCGCTGTACATGTTGTTGCGGTCGGCTGGATTGGTTGGCATTGAAGTAGACTCCTTTCCCGCTGATGTGGATGTAGGTAGCTCCGGTTTGCCTGGTTCTACCGCACACCCGAGGGTCACCGCACCTAGCAAGAGAACCGCAGCGATGCCGCTGATCCACCACCAGCGACTGACGGAGGCGGTCGGGGCCGGATTTTGCTGGGCTTTGGTGCTAGTCGGGGCTCGTTTCTTGTCTGCACGTCTGCTCTTTTTGGACATAGAGACTCCTTTCTAAACCTCGATGTTAAGCGTGAGAGGGCTATCCTCTGTGAAAGTGAATTCAGAATACTTCGTAAACGCTTACGGGATCGTTGGATCATCGTCCGCATTACATTACATTGTACAACACATCGGCTAACGGGGCAAGAAAATTCGCGGCAACCTCCTGCGATGCTGCTGGCGGCTATGGAAAGCCGCCCTGGGCCGATTAATGTCAAGGTTCGGTCAATCCTCTTGATTCGTTGTCATGTTTCTTCTTTCTCCATATCTTACCATTCTACCAGGCTCTCCTTGTCGGCGCGGGCAAAGTGGGCACGATAGGCTGCCGTCTCTTCCAGCAACACCTTTAGAGACCCTAAGGTTTTTTGAAAACCCTTAGGGTCTACTACTTGGCTGCCCTCCGCCAGTTGTATCTCGTCGCCCTCCTCACTGAGCACAACAAGGTGCCCGCGCGCTGTAAGCCAGGCGATCCCCTGGCGTACGGTCGCCTCCCGCTGGGCGGTGGCCGCCGCCAGGGTCGAGACGTTGGCTCGACCCTGATTGGAACTCAAAGCATACCGGGTCAGACCGGCCAAGCGTTTCAAGAACGTCTCGGGCTGGTCCAGACCAGGGTCTATCCCAAACAGGTAGACCGTCGTCGGCGCGACCTTCTCCAGCACGGCTTGCAACTCAGCGGGGCCTGGAGGAGTGGTCCAGATGATCAAGCCCTTGGATGGCTTCAATTCATATCGGTCCTGGCCGGCGACCTCTGCCCTGGCCTCGGCCTCGCTCCATATCTGGACATCTTCCTGCGCCCGCAGGCGCTCCAACACCTGGCGGGGGCTGGGTTCCCGCCGGTAGTCCACAATCTCAACGGCTGGCCCTTCGACTACGCCCAGGACAAGCTCTTCGATCGGGCGGGCGTCCACCCACTCTACCTGTACGTCCCGCTGGCCCCGGTAGTCGCTGGCCCGCACGACGTAGGCCAGGTCAAACCGTCCCTGCGGCAGCGGCCAGTCAGCCCCTTGCCACCAAATTACCCTCTGAGCCGTGCCCTCCTCGTCCTCCACAATCAATTGAAGGTGCTCGCCGGTGCGGCCGATCGTGCTATGGCTGGTCAACGAAAGCCCCTTGCTGACCAGAGTCAGGGGCGGGTTGCCGGCCCCGAAAGGAGCCAGTCGCTCCAGGTCCTCGACCAGATCGAGGGAGAGGTCGGCCAGGGACAGATGGCCATCTATCTGTAGAGACCCTAAGGGTTTCCCAAAACCCTTAAGGTCTGGGAGCATCTCCGACACAGTGCGTGACAAGGCGCGGCGGAACTCGGGAATTCCTTCAGGATCAATGGTCAACCCGGCGGCCATCGGATGCCCGCCGAAATTGACCAGCATTTCTTGGTGGGCAGCGATAGCGGCTGTGATGTTGATGCCCTCGATAGAACGGGCCGAGCCCCGACCCAGCTCGCCGGGCGGGGTGGCGATGAGGACGGTCGGTCGGTGGTAGCGTTCGGCCAGGCGGCTGGCCACGATGCCGACCACCCCAGCCGGCCAGGATGGATGGGACAGCACCAGGGCGCTGTGTTCCAAAAGCGAGGGGTCGCGCTCAATTTGAGCCTGGGCTGCCTGAAAGACCTGATCGCACAACAGCTTGCGCTGAGCGTTCAGCCCCTCCAGTTCGGTGGACAGGATGCGAGCGCGCTCCAGGCTATCGGTCGTCAGAAGCTCTACGGCGACGTTGGCGTCGGCCAGCCGGCCCAGGGCATTGAGGCGGGGTCCTAGCACAAAGCCGATGTGCTCTTCCGAAAGCCAGTTGGGGTCGAGTTCAGCCACCTCCATCATGACCTGGAGGCCCAGCCGTTCGGTGTGGCGCAGAGCCTCGAGACCTCGCTGGAGCAGGTAGCGCGTGTCTCCGGTCTGCACCGCGACGTCGGCCACGATCCCCAGAGCCACCAGGTCGAGATATTGCGCCGTGGCCCCTGGCCGACCCGCCCGGCTGTACAGTTCCTCCGCCAGCTTGTAGGCACATCCCACTCCCGGCAATTCGCGCAGCGGGTGCGTCTCCGGCAGCATTTTGGGGTTCACGATGGCGCAGGCTTCGGGCAATGTGGGAGGCAGATCGTGGTGGTCGGTGACGACCACGTCCACACCCCGCGCCTGGGCGTAGGCGATGGCCTCGTGGTCGGTGACGCCGGTGTCACACGTCAGCACCAGACGGACGCCCTCACCGATGAGGCGCTCCAGCACGGGGAGGTTGAGGCCGTGGGATTCGGTCCGGCGGACAGGGATGTGATAAGTGACGCTTGCTGACGAATCCCTCAGAGTGGAGACCAGTAGAGTCGTCCCCGTCTGCCCGTCCACGTCAAAGTCGCCCCAGACGCAGATGGTCTCTCTCCGGCGGATGGCTTCTTCCAGGCGATCTACTGCCTCGGCCATGTTCGGCAGATCAGTCGGCGAGGCGGGCCGGTAGCAATCGGGGTCGAGGAAGGCTCTGGCCGCTTCAAGCTCGGTGAATCCCCGCCGGGCCAGGGTCTTACTCACCAGCGGATGCCCGCCGATGGCGGATTGTAGTTCTTGGGGGATTTCAACGTCTTGAGGTTCGATCCATTCTTTCACTGTATCTCTTCGCCTACTTGCCTGAATGCGAAACGTAAGATGTGAAACTTGAGCGGTTCAACGCCGTGCTTTGCTTCCACTACTGGCTGCAACGAAAGCTTTTTGCATCTTTGGGCGGGCATTCTTGGGCAGGAGTACGATCAGGTGGTTGCGGGCGCGTGAGCAACCCACGTAGAGCAACCGGACCATATCATCCCACTCAGGTGGCCAGCGATCTATATCCGCCAGAATGATCACGGCGCGCTCCAGTCCCTTGAAGTCATAGATGGTAGTACAGTAGACCTGGCCCGGCGAGGGCGGCCAGGTATCGGTAACCTGTGGCCCACCGCCGGTACTGCCGTCTATGAGCCGGCTTTTGCTTAACGACCGTGGGGTGAGCACGACGATCTCGTCGGTGGGGACCCGCTCGTCCACGGTCAGCCGGCGTAACACGGCCTGCAAGGTGAAACGCAGGCGCTGCGGACGGTCGTAGAAGACCGCTTCCACCGGCCGGCCGACGGGGCCATGGGCGGCGGGAGAGACCTCGGCCTCGTAGAATTGCACAACCGTCTGATGGATGTTCTGGGTATTGCGGCAGTTCACGGTCAGAGAATAGGGTGGTTGCTGGATGGGAAACGTGCTTTGCCGAACGTAGAGACGCTGGTTGTCGTCGAAGAAGATGTAGAGAATGCCGTGGTCGGGGTCGCGGAGCAGGGTTTGCAGCGGGATCCACCAATCCTCGCGAAAGTCTTGTCCCTCGTCCACGACGATGGCGTCGTAGCGGATACCCAGGGCGTCGGCGGCGTCCATAAGCGCCTCGGGCAGTCGTTGGTTAAAGAATGCGTCATCATCCCGTTTCACCGGCAACACGCCAGCCCGCCGGGCTAGGTCGTAGCACAGGGCGTGGAAATTGACGATGTCGAGGTTGGGTGACGGCTTCAACTGGGTTCGCAAGTCGGCGGCCAGGTGCTTGTTGAAGCAAGTGAGCAGGACGCGGAATCCCTGGCGGGCCAGGCGGCTGGCCTTTTCGGCAGCCAGCATGGTCTTGCCCGACCCGGCGCAACCGCAGATGGCCGCCCGGCGCTGCCGGTTGAGCACATCGAGGACCAAGTACTGCTGTTCGGTCA
The DNA here is from genome assembly GCA_041862415.1 of Anaerolineae bacterium. Lineage (GTDB taxonomy): Bacteria > Chloroflexota > Anaerolineae > E26-bin7 > E26-bin7 > E26-bin7. The sequence goes on from JBGVTF010000067.1 coordinate 19,182, forward strand.
AGCGGATGAGCTGCTCCTGCTCCTGAACGAACTCGCCCCACATAGCAGGCCGCAGCTCCCAGACCTTGCCCAAGAGGTCCATCAGGGCCTGGACCGCTCCCTCACCGGGGGCGGTTTCCTTCTGGGTCTCCGGGCCGCGCCAGTAGGACAGGGCGCGGCCGACCCAGCCCGAAAGGTCGGCCAGGTCGGTGGAATCGAGAACGGTCTGACGTGGCTTGTCTGGACCGAGCCAGTCTTCCCCAATGACCACGTCCGGGAAGGCGGCTGCATGGCCGATGTTGATGCGGCGTCGTGGTTGTCTCAGCATCTCTTTGAGCAGGTCGAGCAGCACGTATTTGCTATCTTTGGCTTGAGCAAAAGGGTCCTTGATGCCGTGGGCCTGACCAGTGCGGTCGGTACTGCTCCAGCGGCCCGTGCGGGGATCGCAGCGGATGCCACCCCCCTTGGCTTCTAGGACTAAGATGCCGCGCTGGGGATGAGCAATGACGAAATCAGCTTCGCCGTCCCGAGGCCGGCCGTCAGGTTCCAGCGATTGCCAGGCGACACTGTGGAAGACAGTGTAGCTGTTATCCAGTTCGTCTTGGAATGCCTGATAAAGCATTCGCTCGGCGTCACTCTCGGTGTCTGGGCTGAGTTGGTTGGGATACATGCGAGCCATAGGCCATAACCTCCTAATTCAAGAACCAATAAGCCGCAACTACGGCTGCTTTTGGCCAACTAAGGTGTGATCCCATATTTCTCGTCCAACCATGCTGTCAGATCTTCGTACCCACCCCGTTCCAGTAGCACCCCCGCAATTGCCTGCCAGGTGGTTCGCTTGAGGCTTGTCGGTCCCTGCAGGGCAGCCTGCACAGCTTGAAACTGCTCATCTACCTTCCCACCCGACGCGAGAGCCGGGTTGTTGGCATCGAAGACCAGGATGGCCACCGGCTGGCCCCATATCTGCCCCCTTTCCGGGTCAACCGCAGCCGCCAGCACGTTGCGCACCAGTTGATACGATTTCCAGATGGGACAGATAGGGTGATCGATATCGGCCCGCCAGTGGAACAGTTGGGGGATGTAACGCCAGTAGGCGATACCTTTCTCGGTCAAGGTGCAGCGTTGGCCTGGAGCCCGCCCTACCTGATAGGCATAACTGCCATTGCACTGGTGGGAAGTCACCTGCCAGCATGGACTCTGTCTGTCCTCCCACAACTTGCACTCAATGGCTACATGACCTTCTCGACCTGGTAGGAAAAGATCCACCTGGGTGGGTCTGGGCTCGTTCAAAGTGGTCACCCGGTAATCGAATTCAGGTTGGCCAGCCAGCACAAAGCCTGGAAGCAAGGGGAAACCATGCTCGTCGGGAACCTTGTTCAGGAGCGATAGGCCACCTCGCTTCATCATCGTGCCGAAGACGCTGACCGCCAGGGCCTGTGAACTGCCCATGCTTCCGAACCAGCGGTGGCGACGATCTTTGGGCAGCAGCCGGTCGAGTCCTGAGGTGAACAGGTTACAAAAGGCGTGCTCGGTCTTGAAGACGTGCCAGCGGCCTGGGTCAAACAGGTCATCTTCTAATGGGTAGCGCTTCCTGCGGCAGGCGATGAAGCGGCGCAGCATCGCCTGCTTGTAGTCGTTATAAGTCATCTCTCTCGACGCATCACGCATCAGTATTCAATCTCCGCAATCTGCTCAAAGTCTAGGGCGATCTCAAAATCGTCACCCCATTCCGGTTCGTCTTCCGCTTCTTCGAACGCACCGGCTCTGGTCCCTCGCCGGCACAAAGAACGATAGGGACAATAGCGACAGCGCCGCTCCTGGGTGGTGAGGGGGAAGCCTTCGTCCCCCAGACCCTTCGACAGCCCTTCGACGGGGCTCCCCTCGACTACGCTCGGGGCAGGCAGGACAGGGCTCAGGGCAAGCTCCTTGATTTCCTCGATGAGCGAAGCCAGGTAAGCGTCGTCGGCGTCGTACTGGGCTGCGTCATAGGGGAAGCGTTCGGGGTCTTCCGGAAAGTCAGCAAACCAGTAGACCATCTCTACCTGCTCGGGCTGAAACGGCCGGCCCTCATTGAGATGGGCACCGGCCCGGACCAACAGATAGGGATACACCCTGGTCTGCAGACGCTCGGCCAGCCATTTCCGCCGGGGTCGTTTGCGGGAGGTTTTCCAATCCACGATAATCGCCCGCCGTCCAGACCCTTCGGCGGAGTCTACCCTGAGCAAGGCCGAAGGGCTCAGGGCAGGGTCTACGGCGATGAGATCGTACTTGGCCACCAGGCGATGGCCGCTTACCGGAGCAGACAGGACGACCTCAGGGTAGCGGGACGCCGGCAGGTCAGTCGGCCCGCTCTCCAGGTAGTTGTGCCACCAGCGGCTGAGAGCCTCGTCGGTGATTGTGCTCGACAGGCGCTCTGGCGAGAGGCCCAGCATGTGCTGGTGGACCAAGCGATGGAAAGCCGCTCCTTGCTGAAGGTGCCGCTCGTTCTCCAGGGCCGGTTCCGCCTCGACCGCTGGCCAGGCCACACGTTGTATGTAGCGCAGTTGGAAGCGTCGTGGGCAGTCCACATAGTCCTGGAGGCTGCCCTGGCTGAATTGAAAGTCGGTTGGCAATGTCATAAGCCTGCCTCTCTCAGGATCTGTAGAAGAACAACTCTCCGTCTCTGCGAAGTCGTCAGCATCCTGAGTAGCTGCGGAACGTAGTGAAGCAGCATATCGAAGGGTGCGGCTTAACCCCAGACCCTTGCTTGTCGTCACGACCCGCACCCTTCGATACGGCCTCCACTCTGCTTCGGCCTACTCAGGATGCTAGTCTTGTTCTCGTAGCCACTGCCCTGCTTTGCTCTGAGCTGAAACGGGAAGTCATTTCTTAACGGCCCCTCAGTGCGACTGGACGTAGCGGGCCAGGTTCAGCCAAAAGGGGAGGTTGGTCGGCTCACCCTCGGCGACGCCCAACATCCCTACATCGGCCAAGACCAAGACTTGCCCTCCGCCCTGGCCATAGTCCACCAAGGCGACGGCCAACTCTCCGTCCGCCTGGGCCAGCATCTGTCCCTCGGTCAGGCTGAAGGGCACGCCGTTGGCCTCGGCCAAATCCAGAGCCTCTGTGCCCTTCACCAGCGGGTTTTCTCCCTGTGTCTGGGCTTGAGTGCTGGACAGCGCGCCGCTGCGGTAGGTGATTCCAAAGCGTGCTGCCAAGGCGTTGGCGTCGCTCCAGTCCTCGTTGG
>JBGVTF010000068.1:0-12679 GCA_041862415.1 Anaerolineae bacterium
AGCAGTTGCGTTTTGCCTGCTTCAACGTCTTCATTTTCATTGACGCCGAGGGCGGTACCGGCGGAGGCGTCTTCCGCTACATGTACAGCCGCTTCCTGCGCCAGGCGGCCGAGATCACCAGAGACGACCGGATGATCGCCGTCGCCGACGAGTTCCAGCACATCGGCGACAGGTGGCAGGTGGTGGCAGAGATATTCAAGCACGCGTCCGAAGCGGATGACCCGGCGGCAACATTGCCGGAGATCAGCGCGCCCCTGCTGGAGCTGGCCGACCTGGAAGAAGCAGCCTGGTCGCGTTTGGGCGGGCTGATTCCATAAATGTTCTCCTCTCAAGCCACAATCATGCCATATTTTGTCATAAACCTGATGTACAATATTACTGGCCCCATCTCAAAGCAGCGGCGGCCAGGGTGGGAGTGAGTCGTAGAGACGAATATTGGGAAAGGCACAAAGATTCAAGTCATGTTTCCGTTAAAGGCCGTTTGATCGTCACAGGAGAGTACGATGACAGAAAGCAGAACCATTGCCGTCAGGCAAGTCGGCGATATGCTCATCGCCGGTATTCGCTTCCGTGGGGAATATGACGAGGTTCCCCAGCGCTTCGAGCAGCTCTACGAGCAAGTCAAACCCTACGTGACGGGGAAGGCCATGCTTCTCCATCACTACTTTGACGAAAGCGTCGGCGCAGGCCATGATCTGGAGGTGTGCTACCCGGTCAGCCAACCGGTGGAGACCAAGGAAGTCAAGAGCCGGGTGCTGGAAGGCGGCCAGATGCTCTGTGCGCTGCACGTCGGACCGCTGGGCAAGCAAGGAGAGCCGGGCAGCATCAGTGACGTCTGGCAGAGAGTCTGGGATTATGCCAGGCAGCACGAGATCATCCCCGATTCCGTTCCAAGTCGCGAGGTCTACCTTGAGGGTGCCCAGGAACACGGCGACAACACAGCGCAATACGCGACCGAACTTCAGTTGGCATATGCATTCTATCGCATGGAAAAGCTGGCCGAGAACCTGGGGCGCTTTGCCGGGGAGGCGGTCCACCGGGAGGTGATGGCCGGTAGTGAGAGATTCCCTTTGTGTTCCGCCCACGAGAAGGGGACATGGTTCAAGGGAGCCATGGAACGGCTGGACTCCATGGTGGGCGACGAGGACACCCGCTGCGACATCATGGTCACGGTCGGAGACCAATTTCCGCGGACACGGATCCAGATGCTGCGAGATATCTATCAGCGTAACGGGGATCTGGATGGGCTCCTGGAGATCATGCGCGCCGATCGCACCCTGGGAGATCGCTCCTGGTATGAAGTCCCCGTCCGAGAGGGGAACGTCATCCACGTTACTAAGGATCCTTATTCTCCCGAAGAATTTCAGCAGGCTACCGACGAGAACGAGAAGCGAGCAGCTTACTGCCACTGTCGGCGCGTACGGGAAGCCATCCGGGCCGGGATGACCATGTCCAGGACATATTGCTATTGCGGCGCAGGCTGGTACAAGCAACTCTGGGAGGGCATCCTGGGGCAGCCAGTGCGGGTCGAGGTGCTCAAGTCTGTTTTGCAAGGGGATGACCGGTGCAGTTTCACCATCCACCTTCCCACAACGCTCGGGGAGGGTTTGATAGATGGAAGACAGTAGCACAGAAAAACTAGCAGCGGATTTGCATGAAGCGCTTGCCGATAAGGAACACCCAAACCTGCAAAAAGCAATGCAATTGGCTTTAGCAGATGAAAAGATTCTGAAAGGAATCCTTGATGGCATCGTATCAAAGGACGAGGTCTACAGGTATAATTGCTTTAAAGTACTTGTCCAAATCAGTGAAAGCCAGCCTCTGGTTCTGTATCCTGAATGGGACTACTTCATCGCGCTCCTGGACAGCAGCAACGCATATCACCGTTCTATAGCTGTGCAGATTCTGGCGAATCTGACACCGGCTGACGCCCAGTACAGGTTTGAAGCGATTTTCGACCGGTATTTTGACCTTCTCGATGATGAGAAGATCATTGTGACCCGGTCTCTTGTGCAGAGTGCGGGAACCATTGCGCGAGCCAAGCCATCTCTGCAGGCAAGGATCGTGGAGAGGTTGCTGGGTATTGATGAAACGCATCACAAGCACAAGGATTTGATCAAGGGTGATGCGATTCAGTCCTTTCAAGTGTTCTTCGAGGACTATCCCGACAAGGAGCGGATACTGGGGTTTGTTGAGCAACAGTTACAGTGCAGCAGTCCAAAAACGAGAAAGACAGCTAAAGCGTTCCTTGATGAGCATAGAGGATAAAGTTGGATGTTGCGTTCACAACAAGACAATGGAAGGTGCGAAATGAAAGAGCTATTGGCCAAATGCGGTTGCAACTGCGGCCGCTGCCCATCTTACAAAGGCAACCTCCGGACCGACGAGGACAGACAGCGATGCAGCGACGGATGGTACAAATACCTTGGCTTTCGGCTGAGTCCTGGCAAGCTTCGCCTCTGCGACGGCTGCCAGGCGTCAGACGATGACGATCCGGTACGCTATCAGAACTGCTATGTGCGAAAGTGCGCAATAAGAAACGGCGTCGAGACCTGCGCCCATTGTTCTGGGTACCCCTGCGAAGATGTGAAGACCCTTCACGAGATTCAAAGGGCAGGCGCAAGGGAGAGAATCGCCGCCCGACTAGGGACCCCGATACCAGAAGAAGACTACCTGGCTTTTATTGAACCCTACGAAGGCATCAAGCATCTGGACGAAATACGCGCTTCCCTTGGCCTGGAAGACATCGTGGAGATGACCAAGGTCTCTTCAAGACCTAGCATCGTAGACTTCCCCGATGACCTGCCTTTCTCCGAGGAAGAGACATCGGCGTTTGAAGCCCTGCATCGGCTTCTAGCGGCGGTAGAATCCATCGAAGGCGTCTCATACGCCCGTCAGGCGGCACTCAAGAAAAGGAGGCGGCACTTGCTCAAGATGTTGTGGGCATTCGGACGCTTCGGCGAACTCGAGGAAGGCGGTTCGCACCTTGTGATTGACAGCGAGACCTACCTGGCGCAGGGGATACACTCGGGCTATTCGAGGATGAAGGACTACTTCGGGGTCCTGGAGGAATACAGAGTGCACTGTGAACACGTCCCGCTGACGAAAGAGGGATGGTTGACGCCGACGGGAGCGTTGAGGAAAGGAAGGTGGTTCATAAAGATGTCCTTTGACGACGATGCTGGCGGCGTGTCCGCACTAAACGCGCTTCAGAGCTATACCACGAGACTTCACGAAGAGTACGGCCAAAGGGCCTTCAGATATTTTTCAAAGGCGGATATGCGAGTCTTGAAAGAGTAGAGTCTGATCAGAAAGACGGACTTTTACACATTCTCTGCAATTGCTTGGTGAGGAGGAATCCTATGACGACTGATCTGATCCAATGGCTGCTCGAAAGTGACGAACCATGGACCCGCTACCGCACCATGGTAGACCTGCTCGACCGACCCGAGGACGACCCCGAGGTGCAGGCCGCCCGCGCCGAGATGCTGGCCCACCCGCAGGTGCAGGCACTCATCGCCGAGGCCGCTACCTGGCCCAGTCGCCCTCTCAAGCGACACAATGACGCCAGCCACCCTATCTACGAATTCAGCACACTGGCCGACTTCGGCGTGCGAGCCGACGCCCCTGGAATGGCTGCCAGCATCGAGGCCGTGCTAGCTCACCAGTCACCGGAGGGGGCTTTTCAGAGCCTGGTGAACATCCCCGAGCGGTTCGGTGGGACAGGCGAGGATACGGGGTCGTGGATGCTGTGCGACGCGCCGACCCTGCTCTACGCACTGCTGGCCATGGGCCCTTCGACCTTGCCCTTCGACCCTTCGACGGGGCTCAGGACAAGCTCTGCCAAAGGGCGCGTGCAGCGGGCGGTGGACCACCTGGCCGGCCTGGTGGATGACAACGGCTGGCGCTGCGTCGCCGCGCCAGAGCTGGGCAAATTCCGGGGGCCGGGGCGCAAGGCCGACCCCTGCCCCATCGTCAATGTCTATGCACTGAAAGCGTTGGCACAAGCACCGGAACTGCTCGACAGTCCGGCCACGCGCGCCGGTGCCGAGATGCTTCTCTGGCACTGGGAACACCAGGGTGAGCGCAAGATCTACATGTTCGGCATCGGCACTGACTTTCGCAAGCTCAAGTACCCCTTCGTCTGGTACGACATCCTGCACGTGGTAGACGTGCTCAGCCGCTTCCCCTTTGTCCACGCCGACTCCCGGTTCCAAGAGATGGTAGAAACGATCACCGCCCAGGCTGATGAGGAAGGTCGCTACACCGCCGGTTCGATGTACCTCGCCTGGAAGGGTTGGTCCTTCGCCAACAAGAAGAACCCCTCGCCCTGGCTCACCTTCCTGGTGCTGCGAGTACAAGAGCGGATAGGACAGACGGCTTGAGACCATCGCCAAGAAAAACATCAATAAATAGGGAGAAAATCTGATGGACGAAATCATTGCTTACTGTGGACTGGTGTGTACCGACTGCCCTGCCTACACCGCCACCCAGGCAGATGACCGCGCCGCGCTGGAGCAGGTGGCCGCACAATGGCGGGAAGAGTACAATGCCCCCAATAGCACCGTCGAGTCCGTCATCTGCGACGGCTGTTTGGGCAGCGATGGGCGACATTGCGGTCACTGCTTCGAGTGCGAGATCCGCGCCTGCGGCATGGATCGGGGCGTCGTCAACTGCGCCCACTGTGCCGACTATGCCTGCGAAAAGCTGGAGGGCTTTTTCGAGCTCGTGCCGGAGGCAAGGGCTGCCCTGAATGGAATCAGACAGAGTCTCTGATGGAGCAGCCTCCCGCAGGTTTTGAGGCCTGCGGGAGGCTCTTTGATAGACGGGGCAGAATGTGATCGTCAGGCAAATCGAGTGCAAGTCCATCCTGACCAAATCGGGTATCGAGGGCGTTGACTACGCTCTCAATCCCTACGTAGGTTGCGCGCACGGCTGCGTCTACTGCTACGCCAGCTTCATGAAGCGCTTCACCGGCCACAAGGAGGAGTGGGGGGCATTTGTGGACGTCAAAGTCAACGCGGCGGAGGTGCTGGCCCGCCAGATGCGGCGGGCGAAAAAGGGCAGCGTCGTCCCCAGCACGGTGACCGATCCCTACCAGCCGCTGGAGGAGGGATACGAAATCACCCGTGCCTGCCTGGAGGTGCTCACGGACCATGATTTCCCTGTCTCCATCCTCACCAAATCCGACCTGGTGCTGCGCGACCTCGACCTCCTCCGCCGCCTCAAAGACGTAGAGGTAGGCTTCACCATCACGACACTTGATGACGAGGTCCGGCGAGTTCTTGAGCCCCACTCCCCGCCCGCATCGGCGCGCCTGGCAGCCCTGGCAGAGCTGGCAGGGACGGGGGTCAAAACCTGGGCCTTCTGCGGCCCGCTCTTGCCTTTTCTCTCAGACGGCGAGGAGCAGATAGACACTCTCTTTGAGGAACTGGCGAGGGTGGGCGTCTCTTACATCATCGTGGATAGCATGAAGCTCAGCGGCGCGATTTGGGGGAAGGTCAGGAGAGCGCTGGAGAGGCACTACCCCGACTTGGTGGAGAGATACCGCCATATCGCTGCCAACCGCAGGCCCTATCACGAGGCGCTGATGGCCAGGGCGCAAAGGCTTGCCGAGAAGCATAGCCTGGCCTGGGGAGGGTAAGAAATGCGCAGCTTCGCTCTGATCTCAAAATACTGTGCCGCAAATCGCGAATCTGCGAGTTTTGCGAAACGACGGTAGGAAGCCGGATCTATGTTCATGACCCATCTGCCAATAATTGAAAATCCTTCTCGCTATGTAGCCATCGCTGAAGGTGTTTTGGTTACCCTGATCCTGGGCTCAACGCTCGTCTTCAACAAAATGGCACTCGATTACATGGGGCCACTGACGATAACAGGTCTGCGCTACTTTCTGGCCTTTCTTCTGTTGCTCCCGTTCGTGCTCAGCCGCAAAAGCTCAACGTGCTTTTCTTTCTATATATGGATTCGCCTCTTGTTGCTTGGAATTAGCTTCTATGCCATCGGGAACGGAGCTATCGTCTGGGGGCTGAAATACATTCCAGCAACGACCTGCTCTCTAATGTTGAGCTTTGTTCCCCTGATCGTTCTTTTCGCCAGTGTCCTTTGGCTCAAAGAAGTTCCTACCGGATTGCAGATGATGGGCATAGCTGTTGCACTTGCCGGGAGTGCGCTCTTCTTCTCACCCGGTTTCAAAACCGGTGAGCCTCTTGGAATAGGCATTATGGCAATTGGGTTAATAGGCAGTGCCTCACTTGGCCTCTTCGGTCGAGCACTTACTCGAGAGCGACTAGTGGATACTCTCTCCTTGACCGCCATTCCGCTCGCAATTGGTAGCGGTGTCCTTCTCCCTTTGGCCTTCTCAATGGAAGGGATGCCTGAACTCCTAGCGAAGCCGTGGGGTATCGTGCTTTTGCTGGCAGTCCTCAACACCGCTTGTGTCTACATGCTGTACAATCACGCGCTGAGGGTGCTGGCCGCATTCGAGTTGAGCGTCATAACCAATCTCACACCGTTGGTAACAGCATTGTGGGCTTGGCTGCTCTTGGGGGAGAGACTACGCACCGTACAACTCGTCGGGATGGTCACCGTCATCATCGGAGTGGCAATTGTTCAATGGAGAAGGCAAAGTCCAAATGCCGTTTCACCTGATGGGGAGGCTCCCTAGAATCGTTTCGCAGACACCCGGCTGGTCACACCCCACTTGAGTCGCCAAGGATTTCCCTGGCCCCGAGGCTTGCTCTCCGTCGGAGCGCGGGGCGTCGTCATCCTGAGCCATTGGCAGGAAAGGAGATGAATGGCGTTAGAAGAAGAGAAAGCACTTGCCGGCTGCTGTGGCCTGTACTGCGGGCTGTGTCCCAGGTTTCAATCGAAAGCGCCCAGCAGGTGCCTCAGTTGCCACCTGGGCGAGCAACATTCCTATTGCAGCGTCTACCGCTGCTGCGTCACCAAGCGAGGGCTTTTCACTTGCGCCGACTGTGACGAGTATCCATGCGAGAGGCTGCTGAGGGTGCTGGGCGTAGAGGAGGGCCTCGACAGCTTTATCAGCCACAAGCCGGCCCTTCCCAACCTGGACAGGATCAGGGAGGTTGGGCTGGAGACTTATCTGGAGGAGCAAAGGGAGCGGCGGTTGCTGGTGGAGCAGCTTCTAGCCAGCTATAACGAAGGGCGTTCGATGAGCTTCTACTGCGCGGCCTGCGCCCTGATGCCCCCTGACCTGGTCCGCCAGGCGATAGACGAGATGGAGCAATTGCTGACCAGCAAACAGGTCAATGATCTGGACCTGAAAGCCAAGGCCCGGGCTATGAAGTCGCTTGTCCGGGAATTAGCCTCGAAATCTGGCATTGACCTGAAGTTCAGGAAGAAGCGTTGAGGAGGGCTTGATGGACAAAATCATTGCTTACTGTGGACTGGTGTGTACCGACTGCCCGGCCTACATCGCCACCCAGGCAGACGACCGTGCCGCGTTGGAGCAAGTGGCCGCACAATGGCGGGAAGAGTACAATGCCCCCAATATCACCGTCGAGTCCGTCATCTGCGACGGCTGTTTGGGCAGCGGTGGACGGCATTGCAGTCACTGCTTCGAGTGCGAGATCCGCGCCTGCGGCATGGATCGGGGCGTCGTCAACTGCGCCCACTGTGCCGACTATGCCTGCGAAAAGCTGGAGGGCTTCTTCGGCCTTGTGCCGGACGCGCGGGCTACTCTGGACGAAGTCAGGCGTTCGCTATAATGTCGCAGAACGCCTAGGTGTGAGCTGTGACCTTCTCTATTGTCGCCCGCTGTCCCCAGTCTGGTGACCTCGGGATTGCCGTCTCCACCGCCATTCCCGCCGTGGGAGCGATCAACCCGCTTGCCAAAGCGCGGGTGGGAGCCATCGCCACTCAAGCATGCTCGAACCCCTACCTGGCTATTGACGGATTGAGCCTTCTGGCGCGGGGCCTGTCGGCTGCCGAGGTGCTGGACCGATTGCTTGAGCTTGATGCTGTCAGGGAAAGACGACAGCTTAGCATCGTGGATGCCCGCGGTGGTGTTGCAGCCTTTACAGGGAAGGAAGTCCAGCCCTGGAAAGGGCATCTTATGGGAAGCGGGTATGTGGTAGCTGGCAACCTGCTTGTCGGTGGCGAAACGATTCAGTCGATGGCTGGTGCCTTTGAGACGGCACAAGGTCCGCTTGCTGATCGGCTTCTCGTGGCACTGGAGGCCGGTCAGGCTGCTGGCGGCGATAAGCGCGGCAAGGTGTCAGCCGCCCTCCTGGTGGTCAGGGACGAGGAATATCCATACATCAACCTGAGGGTGGATGAACATGCTGAGCCTGTCGCAGAGCTGAGACGTATCTTTGACATCTACACAGTTCTGCCCTATTTGGATGATCTGCGTCCCAAACGCGCGTGGGACCTAGGAGGTGAATAGGTATGGCTAACGAGAGCCTGATGCCTGATCGTCTCGTCCGCTTCTGCGGCGCTGACTGTAGCCATTGTGATACGTACAAGCGTCTTCTGGCAGGGGACGAGAGTGGATTAGTGAACCCTGAGACCAGCTATCGCTGCTGCTGGCTTCCCAAGAACTACCCAAAGGGCAGAGATTGTCCCATCAGAGTGTGTTGTGATGAGAAGGGGATACTGTTCTGCGGGGAATGCGGTGAGTTTGAAGGATGCGAAAGGATGCAGGCGTTCTACTCACAACCGGGCTATGACGAGTTGAAAAGACGGATGCTTGAGGAGGTTGCGAGAAGAAAGGAGGCAGACCTATGGAGCCGGAAGACTTGATCACCTACTGTGGTGGGTATGGCGGGCATTGTTGTGGTTGGCATGAGAACACAATCCTTGTCGATCTTGCCGGAGCGCTTGCGGAATTGGTAGACGCATCCGGTTGCCATCACTGGATACCAACCGAGATCAAGGACTTTGATTACATTGAGTTCAGGAAGGGGTTGGATTTCTTTAGCAAGGACCCCAGGGTTATTTGCCAAAGCTGCTGCAAGAGTGGGAGAAGTGGATACCTCGGCTGCGAGATTCGCAAGTGCTGTAAGGAACGCGGGTTGGATGTGTGCTTTGAATGTGGCGAGTTCCCCTGCGATAGGGTTTATCCGGAAATGATCGAGGGAGCAGAGGAATACACGGCGCTTGGTAAGGATGAGTGGCTCCGGAGACAGGTTGAGAAGGCGAGCCAAGGATACGAAGGCCATACCAGGAAGTACTACAGGTTCTGGGTGGGCAGACATCCACCCGATGAGACAGGAACTGTGTATATGGAACAGGATCTGGCGCCCCGGAGAGACAGCGATGGGTGCTATGACGCACAGTCACAGGCTGTCCCGAGGAAGTGAGAGTCCATCATGAGTTGGGAGAAGGCAATAGCTCTTGTTCGCCAGAGGGGCAATCGGCTCGATCAACTACGACTGTGTCGTGCACTGGGCCAGCCTTACACACTGGTCGAAGCAGAAGCAGTTTTGGCTCCCTACCAGTTCCCGGATGGAAGTTGGGACTACAATGCACCAGAGGAAAAGTCCGAGCGCATTGGCTCGTTGGGAGGAACCATCCACTGCCTTCGCTGGCTGCGTGAGTTCAGGTTAGGCAGCAACCCGCAGACGGTTCGTACTTTGGAGTTCCTGGCCTCCATCCAGGCTCCAGATGGCTCGTTTTACGAGACTGAGGCCAAACTGGCCCACTCGCCGCAGGAATGGCTCCAAGAGGAGACGCTGATAGACCGCTTCTATTTCACAGCAGCCATACCGATGCGTCTCTTTTCTCTTGGCTACAGAGAGCATCGGATCATCGAGCTGGCGCTAAAGTGGCTCAAGCTCTATTGGATGGATTGGGCACTGGTCACCAGCACCTGGTACAATCTATGGGCATTGTTGTGCATCTATTCAACAGACATTGAGCTGAGTGCCTCACAATATCAGCGCTGCTACGCAACTGCGCTGGACTGGCTTCCTCACCTTGAGGCTCAGCCGCTCACCTGGCTGCTGGACGGTTTGCATGGAGCCGGGTTTTCGATGGATGAGCCGCTGGTAGCCAAGGGTATTACACGCCTGTCGGCCCTACAGGACGAGGATGGCGCTTGGCCAGACCCGCATGCGCCGGTGGAGACGACGGTTACTGCCTTGCGCTTATTGCGTGATTACTGGAGCGTGCCAGATGCTGGAGAGATGAGGGGATGAATTTGGAAAAGGAAAAGCATCTCGCGGGCTGCTGTGGCCTGTACTGTGGGCTGTGCCCCAGGTTCCAGTCGAAAGCGCCCAGCAGGTGCCTTAGCTGTCACCTGGGCGAGCAACATTCCTATTGCAGCGTCTACCGCTGCTGCGTCACCAAGAAGGGCCTTTTCACCTGCGCCGACTGCGACGAGTATCCATGTGAAAGGCTGCTGAGGGTGCTGGGTGTGGAGGAGGGCCTGGACAGCTTTATCAGCCACAAGCCGGCCCTTCCCAACCTGGACAGGATCAGGGAGGTCGGGCTGGAGACTTATCTGGAGGAGCAAAGGGAGCGGCTGCTGCTGGTGGAGCAGCTTCTTGCCGACTACAACGAGGGGCGCTCGATGAGCCTCTACTGCGCGGCCTGCGCCCTGATGCCCCCTGACCTGGTCCGCCAGGCGGTAGGTGAAATGGAGGGAATGCTGGCCAATCAGCAGGTAGATGGCTCCAACCTGACAGCCAAGGCCAAAGCGATGAGGGCCACGATTCAAAACCTGGCCTCGCAAGCTGGCATTGATTTGAAGCTGAGAAAGAAGAAATGACGGGGGTCTTGAGAGTCTCGCTGGTCAACGGCTACCTGGCCCACAAACAACACCTTTTGTCCGCCTCTCACCTCGCCGACGTGGTGCAGGTCACCCGCGACATCGTGGCTCTGCACGCCACTGCTGCGACCGGGCCATACCTCTCCCTCTGGGCACGGGTTCCCGATTTCCAGCGCCAAGGGCTGGAGGATGCCCTCTACGAACGGCGGGAGCTGGTCAGGCTGCACTGCATGAGGATGACAGTGCACACGGTGCCCAGCGACGAGGTGCCTTTCTTCTTCCAAGCCTACGTTGAGCGCCACACCCAGGCTGAGTTCCAAGGCTGGGAGCCCCTCCTCGTGCAGGCAGGGATGTGCCAGGAGGGGGAAGCAGAGGCCCTGCTGAAGAAGCTGCATCTCCGCGTGCTGGATGTGCTGATCGAGAAGGGGCCATCCACGGTACGGCAGATCAGCCAGGCGGTGCCGGAGCTCAAGGCCAAGGTCCGATACGACGTGGGCAAGCCCTATGAAGGCGAGTTTAGCATCGGCTCGCGCCTGGTGCCCAGCATGTGCAGGCTGGGGTTGCTCATCCGCGCTCGGCCTCGAGGCAGTTGGCGCAGCAACCTCTACGAGTACGCGGCCCTCTCCGACTGGCTGCCGGATGCTGACCTGAAATCCGTCACCCCTCAGGCAGCACGGGCCTGGCTGGTGCAGCGCTACCTGGCCGCCTTCGGACCGGCTACCTTTGACGACGTCCTGTGGTGGACTGGCTTCTCCAAAGGCGAGACGGAGGAGGCTCTGGGGGCCCTGAAGCCAGCGGTGGTAGAAGTGGCCATCGAGGGTTTGGGCGATGGGTACCTCATGCTGGCCGACGACGCCCAGCGGCTGCATGACTTTGCCCAGCCGGACGTCTCCTACGCCTTCCTCCTTCCGGGTCTCGATCCCTACATCATGGGCTACCATGACCGTCGCCGCTTTCTGGCAGCGGAGCACCGCACCAAGGTCTTTGACCGCGCAGGAAACGCCATGCCTACCGTCTGGGCCAATGGCCGAGTGGTGGGCGCCTGGGGACAACGCAAGGACGGCAATGTGATTTACGGTCTCTTTGAGCCGGTGAGTGAAGAGGAGCAAGCTTTGCTAGAGAGCGAGATCCAGCGACTGGAGGGCTTCCTGGGCGGCGAGTTCCTTCCTCCGCGCACCCACACACCCTTCACCCGCGCTCTGAAATAGGACGGTAGCGCGGGTGTTTGCCAGTTACTAGCGATGAACATCATACCCAACTCGACGAATGCGACCGTTCCCAATCTAGTGAAGGATATTGAAGCAAAAGATTGGGTATTGACTTTTGCATCAATCTGTGTTATATTAACAATGTAAATCGGAATTTAGCAACGTTACACCCCTCATCGCAATTGCAGTCCACAGAAGCGAATAGCCCCATCGCAGCCCCCGTCGCAATCATAGTTCACGGAGGAGGGTAGTGCGAAAGAAAGATTGACAGCCGATCCCTAGCCTGGAAGTTACCCGAGGTGGTGGTCGGCTGTTTTGTTGCCGGGATGGACAGCTTTCGGAAGGATAGTAGAGGGAACGATACCTGGAACAGCAATCTTTGCCCGGTGCTGGGATGTGAAGGGAAGGGAAGCGGCAACTATCTATCTGCGCCTGGTCGAAGGTGCAGCAAGCGTATTAGATGGAATAGATTTCCGCCTAATACACCAAAAAGGTGGTGTTATATGGACAAATGTCCATATAAAACGCCAAACAGGGTCTTAGATGGAAAAACGTCCGTCTAATACCCTAAATTGGGTGATTAGGTGGCCAATCGTCCGTATACTAATTGTTGGGCGCATAAATGAAGGATAGAGTTTAGTGGTTGGTAAGGGTGGAATTGTTTACGGCGAATTCAAAAAGCAGTAAGATGGAATCGCGGACTGTTTCTCGCGTGATTCGGAGGATGGTATGATGT